>JANYCL010000172.1 GCA_025360355.1 Sphingobacteriaceae bacterium | reverse complement strand
TGTATAATTTTTTAAATAACTAGATCATGAAACAATTCATCTCATTACTTTTCTGCCTCATTAATGCTTTTGCATTTAGTCAGGATGTTGTTTACATAAAAGTGTTCGCGCATTTAAAAGTTAATGCAGCTACTTTTTCGGTGCAAAAATCAACTTACAACATTATCGCTGACGATAAAGTTTTATTGAAGGATAATGGCACTACCATTTTAAAATTAACCGCAATTAACGATAGTGTTGAGGTAAAATCATTCGAAACAGTTTATGGTCGTTTTAAGAATGTAAAAATGGTTGATCAGAATGGAGGCGGCGAATTAAAATTAAAATTAGTGAATCCTGATCGTAAACAGCGTATTTATCCTGACAATTACAATGTAAGCAATGAACTGGGAAACTTAAAAATAATTAATGAAGTGAAACTTGATAATTACATCGCAGGGGTTGTGGAAGCAGAATCAGGTACAGCTTCAACGCCGGAATTTTACAAAGTGCAAGCTATTTTAGCAAGAACATTTGCTTTGGCTCACATCAATAAACATTTGCCAGAAGGTTTTTCATTGTGCGATCAAGTGCATTGTCAGGCTTATTATGGAAAACCACGTTTTGAAGGAATTACGGAAATGGTTTTAGACACAAAAGGAAAAGTAGTGGTTGATGAAAATTTGAATTTAATTGTGGCAGCATTTCATAGTAACAGTGGCGGACAAACAGCAAACTCAGAAGACGTTTGGGGCACGCGCACGTCCTATTTAAAAAGCGTTAACGATACTTTCAGTACCGGAATGCCAAATTATAAATGGGAACGTAAAATGTTAACAGAAGATTGGTTGAGTTATTTAAAACTGAAACACAATTATCCTGTTGATGAAGCAAGTGCAAAAGCTCTCGCTTTAAATTTCAAACAAGACACACGCAAAATTTATTTAGAAGCAAGCAATGTAAAAGTGCCATTGAAAAATGTACGACAAGATTTGCAATTGAAATCGACTTACTTTAACATTTCTAAAAGTGGTGACTCAGTAATCTTTGAAGGAAAAGGCTACGGTCATAGTTTAGGTATGTCGCAGGAAGGCGCCATGCGTATGACAAAATTAGGTTATTCTTATACGGATGTTTTGAATTTCTATTACCGCAATATTCAGATCATTGATATGCGTAAACTAGCGTTTTTCAGAGACGAGTGATTGATAGGTCATGTAAAATAATTTTACGATGCGCATGTGTAAATTAATGGGGTCGCGCACAATAAAAGAATTTAATTGACGATTGGCTCTGTCTGTTATGTAACTTAATTCTTTTAGTAGAACATCATTTTTATATTGTTTCTCGGTATAAATGCAATCCATTGTGTCGCGCTCATAAGTTGTTTTTAAAACTACATCCCCATTGGCGTTTCCTTTAAAAGTGGCGCTGGTTAATTGATTTTTTTCGTAAGTATAAATTGTGTTCTGAATGATCCAGGCAACAATATAACTTTCATTTTTCGAAACCATGTTTCCGGATGAATCAGTATTGATAATTATTTCTTTATACGGACGGTTCTCACTGTTCAAACAAATTTGTTTGAATTGATGAGGCGTAATGTCCAAATATTGAAAACTATCTTCACTTATTACTGTTTGATTTCCCAAAATGAAATTACTTTTATCACTGCTTAAATTTGTTTCTTTAACTCTTCTTTCTTTCGTTACACGGTTCTTCGCGTCGTAATTATAATATCTGCTTTCGTAATAAGTGCCATCATTATAGCGTTTTAAAATAAGATTATTGTTTTTGTACATGTAAGTCGTAGAGATCGTATCATAAACATATTCGTTCTTAAAATAAACAGAACCCTTACTAACCATTCTTCGGTGGTGATAAACAGGATTGGAGTGATATTCTTTTTCAACTGTTTTAATAATGTTGGTATAATAGAATCGCTTTAACAAACCTGAGGTGTCAAATTCATAAAAATGCATCAGATCTTTGTCGGTGGGAACCTCAAAATCTTTCTTATCAATGATATCGAATGTGATGGATTTTATTTTTTGCTGTTTAATAAAAGGTGTATTGAACTCCAGCAAAGGCTCAAATGCCGAAGAAGGCGTTGGCTTTAATGTTTGAGCTTGCGCTGCAAAGAAGATGAAAATTAAGAGTATGCTAAGCCGTTGCTTCAAGTTGTTTCACTGCTTCTTTTACCTCTGAAACGGGTAGTAAACAAGCTTTGTTCTTACAAACGTAAATAAGGGTTTTACCCTCTGCAAAGCGTTGCTTCAAAATATCCAGTTCAGAGTCGGAAGCACTTACTACAAAGGTCGCGTTTGGAATGTAGTGTTCGTAGAGGCTTAACATTTTTTCTTCAACATCTTTACCAACAATGCATACCTCATAATGAACATTTAACATATCGGAATAAAGAGAGGCCCAATTGCTGTAACCGGCACCATAATTAACGATTTCCTCGCTAAATCTGTTAAGCATTAAGAGTGCTTTATCTTGATAATCGTTATTCCCAAAATATTTAGTCAGTTTAAATAAATTAATGGCCATTTGTGAATTGGAAGCCGGGATCACATTATCGCTGGTTTCGGTAGTTCTTACAATTAATTTGTTGGATGAATCGGTGTAAAACAATAGATCGCTTTCCGGATTATTAAAATTTTTCAAAA
>JANYCL010000160.1 GCA_025360355.1 Sphingobacteriaceae bacterium | reverse complement strand
TGATGTATTGATAATTGGAGGCGGAATTACAGGCGCCGGCATTGCGTTGGATGCTACCAGCCGGGGCTTAAAAGTGGCTTTAGTGGATATGCAGGATTTTGCCGGAGGTACATCCGGTAAATCCACTAAATTAATTCATGGTGGTTTACGTTATTTAAAACAATTAGAATTTAAACTTGTTTCGGAAATTGGAAAAGAACGCGAAATAATTCACAGGAATGCGCCACACTTAACAAAACCTGAACCGATGTTATTACCAATTGTAAAACAAGGTTCTTTGGGGAAATTTTCTTCCCGGATAGGAATGTGGTTATACGAATGGCTCGCAGGTGTTAAAAAAGAAGAGCATCATAAAAATTTAACTTTAGAACAAACTTTAGAAGCTGAACCACTATTAAAAACAAATAATTTATTGGGAGGTATTCTTTTTTATGAATATCATACTAACGATGCGCGTTTAACGCTAGAGATTATTAAAGAAGCTGTAAATCGTGGTGCAACTACTTTGAATTATACTCATGCTCTTTCCTTTATTACAGAAGATGAAATGATCAAAGGTGCAAAAGTAAAAGATCTCCTAAATGGTGCAGAGTTCAATATTAAAGCTAAATATGTTGTGAACGCAACCGGTCCATGGGTAGAGGAGATAAATGATCTGGACAAGAAAAAAACAAATTTAAAATTGCACATCACAAAAGGAATTCATTTAGTTGTTGATCATAAAAAATTACCAGTCAGACAAGCTGTATACTTTGACACGCACGATGAACGCATGATATTTGTTATTCCAAGAGAAGGAAAAACATATATAGGCACTACGGATACATTTTATTCTGGCGACCTTAAAAACCCACGACTAAATCATGAAGACAGCGATTATCTTTTAAAATGTACTAACACTTATTTTCCTGAAAATAATATTACCATTGACGATGTAGAATCTTGTTGGGCCGGGTTAAGACCATTAATTAATAAAGAGGGCAAAAAACCATCCGAGATCTCGAGGAAAGATGAAATATTCATTTCAACATCAGGATTAATAACCATAGCAGGAGGGAAATTAACAGGCTACCGTAAAATGGCACAGCGCACTGTAGATAAAATAGCCGATAAGATCCGGACAAATGAAAATAAAATTATTGCTGAGTGTTCAACAGCAAACATTATTCTATCCGGTGGAAAAAAAATAAGCAATATTCAGGAATTGAAAGCTCAAGGCATTGAACTTGGTTTCTCAGATCGCGAAATAACATTGTTGTTCAACCGATATGGTTCTAACATTCAACAACTCTACTCTATTGCGACAATATTGAATAAAGAAAAAAACGAATTACCTTTATTTCTTCATGCACAATTAAAATACGCCATCGAAAACGAAATGTGCGTTAGTCCGTCTGATTTTTTCATCCGGAGGACTGCTATGCTTTATTTTGAAATTACCGAGGTTAAAAAATGGCGGTCTGCATTAATTTCCTGCATGCAAAAAATGCTTTTCTGGACTGAAGAAGTAACACGCAAGTTTGATTTGGAATTACAAACTGCTTTAGAAGAAATCAACATCCACAAATAATTACTTTTCCGTATTATTTAATTCATTCACCATCCAATATGGATCTTTCTTGAATTTATTCCAATCTTCTAAAAGAGCGGCGTGCAATTGGTCCAATTGTCTTTGTGTTCTCTCATCATAAGCGTTATAATCATCCTTATAATTCTCATTATGTATAAATTTTTCAAAATACTCAAGTAGATTAAAACACATTGTAAACTGACCACAAGCAATTAAAGTATTCAGTTTATTTCGATTTCCTTCCAGTTCTTTTTGCGTGAACCAAAGTGTTGTATCCACACAGCTTGCTTCTGTAGCGGCTAAAATAATTTCTGGTCCGGGCTCTGAAAGTTCTTTGCTTAACTTGGAATATTTCTTTTTTCGTTTTTCAATTTCATCTCCTGTTAATTCAAATGCGGCGTTTAGGATAAGTCTTGTTTTCCATTGAGGATCACCATATACTCTTTCGAAACTGAACCATCGC
>JANYCL010000159.1 GCA_025360355.1 Sphingobacteriaceae bacterium | reverse complement strand
GCCGATCGCATCAATATTCTTAAAAAGGAGAATGAAAGGATAATAAAGGAACAAAATATTATACTTGAACAAAAAGTAGTTGAACGCACAGCCGAATTAGAAACAACAAATAAAAATTTAAAAGAAGCAGAATCGAATTTGATCAACGCCGAAAAAATGGCTTCTTTAGGTCAACTCACCGCGGGTATATCACACGAAATAAACAATCCGATCAATTTTGTTGTATCCAATGTAAAACCCCTTAAACGGGATGTACAGGAGATACTTTTAATATTATCAAAATACCTTGAATTAAGAGACGGCAAAGATTTCGAAACGAATCAGCAAAAATTAATTGATCTGAGAAAAAAATTAGATATTGATTATTTAACTGAAGAAATTAATTTATTACTGCAAGGGATTGATGAAGGCGCTAATCGTACTGCCGAGATAATAAAAGGCCTGAAGAATTTTGCCCGCGCTGATGAAACCGATATTAAAAAAGCAAGCGTACATGAAGGAATCGATGCTACACTATCATTACTCAATAGCAACATACAGACAAAAAAGATTCAGATCATAAAAAAATACGGACAATTACCACTTATTGATTGTTACCCTGGGAAGTTGAATCAAGTTTTTATGAACTTATTTAATAACTCAATTCAAGCAATAAATTCGCAAAACGATTTAGAAAAACAGCAAAACATTACAATAGAAACAACAGCACAAGAAAAAAATATTATCATAACCATCAGTGATACAGGTAAAGGAATACCAAAAACTAACCTTTCTAAAATTTTCGAACCCTTTTTTACCACCAAAGGTGTTGGTGAAGGAACCGGACTTGGTTTATCTATAGTTTACGGAATTATTAAATTTCATGAGGGAGATGTTAAAGTTGAATCGGAAGAAGGACTTGGTAGCTCTTTTATTATAACTTTACCGATACAATTAAACAAAAAAGAAAATTGATAAATTATGGAAACTTCTCTAATACGGGTACTTTATGTTGATGACGAGATACATAATTTAACCTCTTTTAAAGCTAACTTCCGCACCTTCTTCGAAATTTATACCGCACAATCCGCAGAAGAAGGAAAACAAATTCTAAAGGAAAAAGATATCCATGTTTTAATTACAGATCAGAAAATGCCGAAAATGACCGGCGTTGAATTTTTAGAATCAATTATTGAAGAATTTCCATTTCCTGTCCGAATGATCTTAACCGGTCACACCTGTATGGAGACCGTTATAGAAGCTATTAATAAAGGACAAGTTTACCGCTACCTCACAAAACCTTTTGAAGCGGATGAATTAAAAGGCATTATAGAAAGCGCATACGATCTCTATCAATTCAGAAAAAGTGACGGAGATACCTTGAACAAATTCCGGCAAGCTTTCGAAAATTTTAATGACGCCGTTTTTATGATGGATCTAAACGGACATTTAAATGAACTTAATACTTACGGACTTAATTTATTTAAAGTACAGCGCAGTCATCTTAATACGCTGTATTTAAAATCGCTTTTCGATCACACTTCCGAATACGATAAATTATATAAACAATTAGTTGATACCGGAGTTCTAATTGATTTCCCTGCGCGTTTAAAAGATACTACCGGAAAAATAATTGAAGCTTTAATATCAGCAACACCAATAAAAGATGGAAACGAGGTTATTGGCTATCAATGCATGATCCGCGACATCACCAATCAAAAAGAAACAGAGAATTTAGTTTTAAGAGCTATAATTGAAACACAAGAGAATGAACGTGTGCGAATGGGGAAAAATCTTCATGATAGTGTTGGTCAAAAACTAGCAGCTCTGAAAATGTTTTTAGAAGAAATGTCGGTACAGTATCCTGAATTAAAAGATAGCGAAGTCTTTAAAAAATCGAAAGAAACCATTGCTGGAACCTACGATGAATTAAAAAGCATTTGTTTTAATATAATGCCAAAAACACTTGAAGTATTAGGATTAAAAGTTGCCGTTAAAGAATTCATCACCCAAAATCAGATCAAAGGCTCCTTCGAAATAGAATTGAATATTGAAGACGATTTCCCTAAACTTAATACGCAGTTAGAAATTGCAATTTTCCGCATCGTACAGGAATTTGTAAATAATTCAATGCGTCATTCAAAAGCAAAAAAAGTTTTTCTAACTTTTAGATCAAATCCAACCCAAGCCTTAATTAATTTAAAAGATAATGGAGAGGGTTTTGTTCTTAAAAAAGCCTTTAGCGGAAATGGCATAGGACTCAAAAACATACATTCCAGGATCCAATCTTATAATGGTATATTGGACATAAATAGCAATACCAATATGGGTACTGAATTCGTTATTAGCCTGCCATTATCTTAATTTTTGCTTGAAAAATAAGGTGCAATTGTCCTAAAATTTTGATTCCTGTTGATAAAAAGGTAATTCTACCTTTTTCTTTTAAGGGTAAAAACACCTTTTATTTAAACTACATTTGTTTCATAATGGCGGATAAAATAAATATTGCAGTTGTTGATGACCAACAACTTTTCAGAAAAGGGATAATTGCTTTATTAAAACCTGTTAAGGATTTTATTATTTGTTTTGAAGCCGAAAATGGTGAAGACTTTTTTGAAAAACTTGAAAGTAACACCATGCCTGATGTGATTTTGCTGGATCTGCAAATGCCCGTGATGGATGGCATTGCTACAACAGTTAAATTAAAAAAGAGATTCCCTGAAGTAAAGATCATTATTTTAACGATGCACGATGAAGAAGAAATGATCGTGCACTTAATAGAAAAAGGAGCGCATGGCTTTTTACCAAAAAATGAAGAAATAAATAATGTAATTGATTCTATTTATTCTGTTCACCAAACCGGACATTTTTTTAATGAAAAAGTTTCGCAGGCAACAGTACGCGGACTAATGAGTTCTAAAAAGATAACACCCGTATTTGAAAAGGCCGTACTTAACGAACGCGAAATAAAAATAATTAAATTCATTTGTAAAGAATTAACGAGTCCGGAAATAGGAAAAGAATTATTATTAAGCACAAAAACGATCGATAATCATCGTGTAGATATTCTCAAAAAAGTTGGCGCACGTAACACTGCAGGATTGGTAATGTATGCCATGAAGAACGGACTGATCTCCTAACAAACCACCCCTCTCATCCCATTATCCCGTGTTTTTTAGTCTTGCAGATCTCATGTTTTTTGTATATTTACTTAAACTTTAAACCCATACGCTATGAAAAAAATTTACTTTTCTTTTTTATTTATTGCAGGTGTATTACAAATAAGTAATGCGCAATTATCGCTTACAAAAGCTTTTAACGAGCCTGTACTTGGTGATGTACACAATACTCAAGGTTATGATTCAACTACTGCTATTCCCAAAAATACAGGAGCGAATCAAAGCTGGAATTTCAATTCGCTTTTGCAAAAAGCATCGTATAGCAGCAGTACTTTTGTAACTGTGGCATCGACTCCAAGTGCTTCTGCTTTTCCTGGCTCAACATTAGCGGAAGATCAAGGCGGAGGAAACTATCAGCTCTATAAAATTTCTGTAACTAATTTCGAATTATCAGGCCTTCAATTTCCGGGCGCAGTAATTAATTGTAGCAATACAGCTGTTTTTGCAGTATGGCCAGTTAATTTTGGTTACAACTTAACTGATGCATTTGGTGGCTCAACAACTACCAGTACTGTTACAACAAGTATATTAGGTACACTTAATGAGAACGGAGCGGGTACAGGTACCGTTACAATGCCTGGTGGATTGGTATTAGCTAATTGTTTGCAGGTTGTTCAGTCAGTTACTCTTACTTTAGCACAAAATACATTCACACAATATCAGGTAGAAAAACAATATTCTTACTACCACAGTTCTAGTAAATTCCCTCTTATAGTTATAAAGTACCAAACAACTACAAC
>JANYCL010000091.1 GCA_025360355.1 Sphingobacteriaceae bacterium | reverse complement strand
CAATGTATTCTTTTTGAAGAGCGCCTCCTTTTATTATTAAGAATTGTTTGAAAGGAAAAAGAAAACCATCTATAAAATACGGATTGATAAAAAATGCACCAAGCGAAAGCAGTGTGACAAAAAATAATTTCCTATCCCACTTTTTTTGCTCAAAATAAATTCCCATATGAAATATTAGAACAACAATAAGTCCGAGTATAGATAAACTGTGCGTATTGGCCCAAATAAGCATTAATGGAGGTATGACATAAATTTTTTTATTCTCTGTTCTTTTGTAGCCTTCTAAAATAAGAAGCAGCAATGACAAAAAGATCCATGACAAAACGTGCGGTCTTATTTCAAACATTAAAGCCTGAACTCCGAACAAAACAAAAAAAAGAAACAATACAGATTGTACTTTCTGCGTAACGCTGTTTTGATATCGCTTCCATGCAAGAAAAAAACAAAAAGAAATTGCTGATGCATTGAAAATAACAAGAAGGGCATCGCCACCTAGTTTAAATAAAAAATAAAGAGTTAATTGGTACAACCATTGCAGGTCAAAATATTTATTTCCCTCGGAAGTATAAGTAAAATGATCCTCGCTTATAATTTTATGATTTTGCAGGATCCATTCGGCCGATCTTAAATGGAATCCAACATCAGCGCTATAATTTTTTTGGAGTCCTAAAATGAACACAAGCAAAACAGCAAGTGCCGGAGCTGTAGTTTTATGTTCAATTATTTTTTTAAGCATTTCTATATAAAAGAAAACCCCGGTTTTATCCGGGGCCCGCATATAAACTAAACAAATTTAAAATTCAAACTTATACCCAACACCTTTCACAGTACGGATATTATCTTCTCCTAATTTTTCGCGGAGTTTTCTGATGTGCACATCAATAGTTCTGTCGCCCACTACAACTTCATCTCCCCAGATCTTTTCCAAAATAAACTCACGTGTAAATACTTTTCCGGGTTTTGAAACCAGAAGTTCTAATAATCTAAATTCTTTTTTAGGAAGCATGATCTCTTTTCCGCCTTTGAAAACAAGATATTTTTCCAGATCAATTTTAAGTTCGCCAAATTCCAATACTTTTTCAACCTTAGGCGTACTGTTGCTTAGCCTTCTTAACAACGCTTTTATCCTGCTAATAAATACGCGCGGCTTAATTGGTTTTGTTATATAATCATCTGCTCCCGAATCGAACCCTGCGATTTGGGTATAGTCTTCGCTTCTCGCACTTAAAAATACAATTAGCAAATTAGCGAGTTCTTTATTTTCGCGCATGATACGGCAAGTTTCAATACCATCCATTTCAGGCATCATAACATCCAGCACCACCAAATGCGGTTTGTGTTTTTTAGCCAGCGCAATTCCATCATGCCCGTTAAGTGCAGTAAAAACTTCGTAACCTTCTTTTTTTAAATTGTAGGACAGGAAATTAAGAATATCCTCTTCATCATCTACCAATAATATTCTGTTAGTATCACTCATAATTGATGACTAAAGTATATCAAATATTAAGTGTGCATGTTAAATTAACTTTAAATAATAGTAACAAGGGCGCCGTACATTTAACTTTCCCGTAACATTAAAATTATGATAAACTTAAATTGAACATCGTCTTTTGTGAATTAATTAATAGGTATATGTCCAAGTTTTTATCTGCTCTCTTTCTTTGTTGCACATTTTACGGTTTTTCTCAAACAGGGAAGATCACCGGAAAAATAATTGACGCGAAAACAGGCGAAACATTACCCGGTGCAACGGCAGTAATTGAAGGCACAACAAAAGGGGCTAGCGCGGATTTTGATGGAAATTTTTCATTAAATAATATTCCTGCCGGGAAAATAAGTCTTATCGTAAGTTATATTTCTTACGATTCTAAAAAATTTACTGATATAGAAATAAAAGCAAATGAGGTTACTAATATTAATGTACAGCTTGAGCCTTCTTCATCAACAACATTTTCAGAAGTTGTGATCGTAGTTGAAATGATAAAGGAAAATAATGCCGCACTTACCTTAATGCAGAAGAATAATATTAGTGTAAGTGATGGTATCTCGGCCGAAACCATTAAGCGTACGCCGGACAAAAATACAAGTGATGTTTTAAAACGTGTAAGCGGTGCAAGTATTCAGGACAATAAATTTGCAATCATACGGGGGCTTAACGACCGTTATAATGCCGCTTATTTAAATGGCGCTCCGTTGCCAAGTACTGAAAGCGACCGTAAAGCATTTTCATTCGACATTTTCCCTTCGAACATGCTGGATAATTTAATGATCATTAAAACTGCTCGTCCAGATCTGCCGGGAGAATTTGCAGGAGGAATTATAGATATCACAACAAAAAGCATTCCTGATAAAAATTTTATCTCGATTTCGGCAAGCGGAGGTTATAACTCCACAACAACAGGAAAAGAACAATTATATTATAAAGGCGGTAAAAAAGATTGGATAGGTTTAGATGACGGAACCCGAGCTATGCCGAGTCAAATTCCGGATTATTTAAATTTTCCACTTAACGATCACAAGCGTGCACAGCTTGCACAACAAGTGCCGGTGAGTGACTGGAGTTTATACAGTAAAAAGTTTTCTCCGAATCAATCTTACCAACTTACTGCAGGATATAATTTTAAATTAAAAGAGCGCGATTTTTTTGGTGTGCTGGCATCCGTCTCTTATAACAAAACAAATAATTTTTTAACAACGATCCGTCGGTCATACGACAATGCTCTTCAGAAGGTTTCTACATTGGCAAATGATTATCTTGACAAGACTTATTCTACTCAGGTTTTATTTGGAGCTCTATTAAACCTCTCATGTAAAATAAACGAAAACCATTCTATCAGTTCAAAAAATTTATACAGTATTAATTCCGACGACCGTACCATTTACCGAACCGGTTCCGTATTGCCAACCGATCCTGATCCAACACTTGTGAGATCATACGCAATGTGGTTCACGCAAAATAAAATTTCTTCATCGCAATTAATCGGCGACCATTATATTCCGAAAGCTAAAATTAAAATAAATTGGGTGGGTGCTTTTAGTAATGTTCAACGTGATGTGCCAAATTTAAGACGCCAGCTCTCTGCAAAACTTGATCATATTTACGATCCGCTAAATCCCAATGCAACAGACACCATGTATCAAACTCAAATGGCAGTGACAAGTACTGGTCCTGCGTATGGCGGTAGTATGTTGTGGTCGAAATTAAAAGAAGATATTCGAAGTTTTAAAGTCGATGTATCACGTCCGTTTAAAGTAACTGAAAATTTGAAATTTGAAATTAAATTAGGCGGATTAATTCAGGAGCGAAGAAGAACCTTTGATCTTCGTCAGTTAGCTTATACAAAATACAATGTTGGAACAGTTAAGTTTCAGGATAGTTTGCTTTATCTTCCCGATAATCAAACTTACACCAGTCAGAATATGGGCTTATTGTATAATGATGTTTTTGGGAATGGAGTTGGCGGATTTAAAATTAAAGATGGTACACAGCCACGCGATCCTTATTCTGCCTCGTCAACTTTAAAGGCTGCTTATTTAATGTTTGATGTAAAATTTAAATCATGGTTCAGAGGTGTAGTTGGTGCAAGGCTCGAAAATTACCAACAGATACTTACAACTAACAACGCAGATTATTTTGTCTCGCAAAAACAAACTAGAAAAGATACCACTGTACTTGACATTTTACCATCTGTAAATTTAATTTTCTCGCCTACCGACAAACAAAATATTCGTTTAAGTTACTCGCGTACTTTAAACCGGCCTGAATTTAGAGAGTTAGCTCCGTTCGCTTTTTGGGATTTTAATACGGAGTATCAGTTTTCCGGTAACGATACTTTGAAAAGAGCAACTATAGATAACTATGATCTGCGCTATGAAATTTATCCAGGACGCGGACAAATGGCATCAGTAAGCGGTTTTTATAAAAACTTTTTGAATCCTATTGAACAAAAAGCCGGAAATTTAAAAGAAGTTTCTTATGTAAACACGAAGCGCGCTCAAAATTTTGGAATTGAATTAGAGTATAGAATTATTTTAGGAACATTTATGAAAAATGATTCTTCTGTTTTAGGTAAGATACTCAACAATTTAACTTTGTTCACAAATTATGCATATATAAGATCGAAAGTTGATGTTGGTACAGATACTATAAAAGCTACAAGGCCAATGCAAGGACAATCGCCTTATTTATTTAATGCAGGTATTACTTACGCAGATAATATAAATAATTTTAGTTTTAGCGCTTTGGTTAATCGTTTTGGATCGCGTATTTACATTGTTGGTAATGATGTGACTCCTGATCTATGGGAAGCCGGAAGAACTGTTTTGGATCTGCAGGCCACCAAAAGTTTTTTGAAAAATAAACTAGAGGTTCGCTTTACAATTAAAGATGCTCTGGCAAAAAAACAGTTGCAGTATTTTTATAATAACAAAGACAAAAACATTAATTACAGCAAATCTGTAGATGATGTGGTTTGGATCACCAGATACGGAACTGTTTATTCCCTCTCTTTAAGTTACAAATTTTAATTATTCTTGTTCGACTTAAGTTTTATTATGGAGGTATGCAACAACACTAATGCGTTAATTCCTTTTTGGGAAGTTGATTTCAGTTTTAATTCCGGATACTGATACTTCAATTCTTTATTTACGGTTTTAAAGTCGCTGTTAAAATCACTTATGGTTTTAAAAACCGATCTTTTAACTTTTCTATTAAATGCCGGAGAGGCGACATAATGTGCTTTTATGGTTTTTATGTATTCTGATAGCTTTGCTTTGTTTGTAGCTCCTGAAAGTTTTTCTTCTATTAATACTTGCCGTAAAACTTTACTCAGAAGATTGTATGACAAATAAACTGATTCAATATAAAAATGTTGTTTGTGAGCATTTTTATTTTTTTGAATTAGATCTTTAATACTTAGAGCCATAAATTTATTTGTGCAAATATGTTAATTTAATTATATATTAATTGTAAAGATTTGGTTAATTAAACATTATGATAGCGGTTCATTTAAAACAAAATACAATTATTAGTTAACCCAATTTTGTTTTTCGGTAATGTTCCCTTAATCTAAGTATAATTATTTGCTAACGCCTATTTAATTGTAATGTAAACCTGCGGAGGTTACTTTGCTCCATAAAATTTTAAAACTATGAAAAAAATCTTTACTACAATTATGTTAGCGTTATCGCTAAATTACGGAATGGCTCAGGCCTTCTGGACACCAGTAACCTACAAAGGCGCATTTGATTGCACTGCGGCAATGTGGACAAACACTTGGACGGAATGGGATCCTCAAAATCACGTTTATCCCGCTCCTACCGTAACCATCACCAGTAACATTACAAGCAACACGCTTTGGACTTCAGGAAATGTTTATTTATTACAGGGACAAATTTATGTTAAAGCAAATTCTACTTTAACTATTCAGCCCGGCACTATTGTTTTAGGAAGTAAGGCTGTTGTTGGTTCAGGATTATTTATAACTACTGGTTCTAAATTAATCGCTAATGGAACAGTTAATCAACCTATCGTATTTACATCAGATCAACCGGCTGGTTCAAGAACTACAGGTGACTGGGGTGGAGTGATCTTAATGGGATTAGCTGCAACAAATAATACAATGGGCATTAATAATATTGAAGGTATTGCTCCGATTCCGGATACACAATATGGTGGAGGAGCTTCTCCAAATCCAAATGATAACTCAGGAAGCATGCAATATTGCCGTATTGAATATCCGGGTTATGTTTATGCTCCAAATAAAGAGATCAATGGTTTAACTTTTGGTGCAGTTGGTGCAGGCACAACCATTGATTACATTCAGGTTTCTTTTTCTAACGACGATTCATTCGAATGGTTTGGTGGAAACGTAAATTGTAAACATTTAGTTGCATATAGAGGATTAGATGATGACTTAGATACTGATAACGGATTTAGCGGATGGGTGCAATTTGCATTGTGCGTTCGTGACCCGGCCATTGCAGATAATCCTACAATTTCAACTTCAGAATTGTTTGAATCAGATAACGACCCTACAGGATCGGCCGCTACCCCAATAACAAAATGCGTTTTCTCAAATGTAACCGGTGTCGGACCTTACCGTGGTAATAATGCTACTGTAATTGCTTCAGGTTACCGTCGTAATTCACATCTTAGAAGAAACACTCAAATAGGTGTTTTCAACTGTCTTTTAATGGATTATAAAACTGGTGTTATGATTGATGGAACTCTTGCTGAAAACAATGCAATTGCCGGAAGCTTGAATTATCAACATAATGAAGTTGTTTGGACAACAGGTTTAACTCCAAAAACTTGTGAAACAGTTTCATTAAGTACTTTCCCAATTACAACATGGTTTGCCGTAAGTGGGAATGATTCTTCTTTAACTACATCAACTGCTGTTCCATTCTTAGTTAATCCTTATAACTATTTAACAGGTGATTATCGTCCGGCTTGTACAAACACGGCAGCAACTTCGGGTGCTTCATTCAGCAATACGGCATTTACTCCGGGTGGTATTTTAGGAATTAATGATGTTAATACTTCGATAACTTCTTCAGGTTTATATCCAAACCCTACAGCAAACTCAACTGAATTATTTATTAATGCACAGCTTTCTTTCCCGATCAATGTTCAGATCTATTCTGTAACAGGTCAATTAGTATCTGCGCCTTATCATCAGTATATGATCTCTGAAGGTTCAAATAGCTTGCCTCTTAATACTACAGCTTTATCAAGCGGTATTTATTTTGTAAAAATGCAGTTTGGAACTAAGAATGAAACTATCAAATTGGTGGTTAACAAATAATCATTCATTCAATTAAAAAGCCTGTTTGTAATTAAACAGGCTTTTTTTTACCCCTTCTAAAAATAATCATTGCATTCAGCTTTAATATATTCAGTAAATAATTCCAACTCCGAATTTTATAAAAAAAGTTTGGCTAAACTTAATATTAAAATTACAGGTGTATATTCTTATATTGACTTTGAACGTTCATTGCTCAGTGACACTTTTGATGTTCTGATCATGGATCTGGAATTAGATAACACAGATGCAATAACGGTGATCAAAGAAATTAAACTATTAACATTAAAAAAGCAGCCTTACATTGTGGTCTGCTCTTCAAAGCCCGATGATTTTATTCAGATCAGTGCTTTTAATTCCGGTGCTGATGATTTTGTCGAGTTACCAGCCAACTCCATGATCTTTGAATCTAAAATAAAGGCTTTTTTAAAACGACTGGTACCAGATGCACAACCTGCAAAAAATGGTTATGTGTATATCGATCAAGAACAATACAAAATAATTGTGGGTAACATCGCTTATTCGTTGCCAAGATTGGAATTCAGGATGGTGACGTTGCTGTTTTCAAGTCCGAATAAAATATTTTCAAAAGATGAGATTGCTACAGAGATCTGGCACAACAAAGACATTTCTTCTAAGCGCACAATTGATATTCATATCAGGAATATCCGTCGCGAACTTGGCGATGATATTATTAAAACTTATAGAGGTTTGGGTTACTGCATGAAAACTCCATAGATCATGTTTGATTTAAGCATAGGATTATTTTTTTTGCTGGTCTTCTGCTTACTGATGGCCTGTTTCTTCGAATTTATTAATGGCTTTCATGATACTGCAAACGCAGTTGCTACTGTTATTTACACAAACACATTAAGGCCCACTGTTGCTGTAGTATGGAGCGGAATGTGGAATTTCATTGGTGTATTTATTGGCGGAATTGCTGTAGCAATGGGTATTGTGAATTTATTACCCGTTGAATTATTGGTTGATCAAAGTTTAGCACATGGCATGGCAATGGTATTTGCTTTATTACTGAGTGCTATTATCTGGAACTTCGGAACCTGGTACATTGGTTTACCGGCATCAAGTTCACATTCATTGATCGGTTCCATTATCGGGATTGGTTTAGCTTATAATTTTATTCCTGGAACAGAAGGCGCAGCGGTGAATTGGGGAAAAGCGCAGGAGATCGGAATTTCACTTTTACTTTCACCACTATTCGGTTTTGCATTTGCGATATGCATCATGTATGTTTTTAAACGATTAGTGCGAAATGAATACATTTATAAAGAACCCATTCCGGGTAAAGTCCCACCAACATGGATTCGCGCCATTCTTATAACAACATGTTCACTGGTGAGTTTGGGTCACGGAAGCAACGACGGACAAAAAGGTGTTGGTTTGATCATGTTAATTCTCATAGGTATTTTACCGGCAGAATTCGCACTCCGATCAGATCATGATATCATGAGTACATATAACGATGCGGTTTACATTAAAAATATAGTTGTGAATTCTGATGCTTCTAAATTGAATTCATCAGATCTAAATCTTAGAGATGCGATAATTAATAATTGTGATTCTCTGATCTTTGTTACAAAAAACAAAAGCAAGATATCAGAGATCTCTAAAACAGATAGATTTTTAGTTCGAAAAAATGTATTGTTGCTTGCTAATTCAAGTAAAAAATTATTAGATAAAGGAAATTTTCCTGTTTCGAAAAATGACGCCGAACGTTTGACCACCGCAGTAAAAAGTTTAAAGAACATTACCGATTACGCGCCGAGGTGGGTTATCGTAATTATTTCTTTGTCTTTAGGACTCGGAACAATGATCGGTTGGAAACGAATTGTGAAAACAGTTGGTGAAAAAATAGGGAAACAACATATGAGTTATGCACAAGGGGCAAGTGCAGAATTGGTAGCAGCTGTTACGGTTGGTTTATCTTCTTTAAAAGGATTACCCGTTTCAACAACACATGTATTATCATCAGGAATTGCAGGTACTATGGTTGCAAAAAAGGGATTAAAAAATCTTCAGAAAAGTACGATCAGGAATATTCTTTTGGCCTGGATCCTTACACTTCCGGTAACAATGCTGCTTTCAGGCAGCTTGTTTTTACTATTCAGGTTTTTATTCTAAGAACATATCTTCATTTAAATCAATCGATTAATCTTAAATTTACTTTGGTAACAATTTCTTAACATTAAATTTAATTTATGTTTACTTCTTGATGATTTCTTTGCGCTTAATTAATAATTAATTAACGTGAAAAAAATAATTAGTTTACTTACTTTGGTGATTTTAACAAATGGTGTAAGATCCCAAGAACAACAGGAAAATCCTATTGATACCTTAACAAGGTTTGTTTCGAATTTGGGTGATGATATCACTAAAATGAAAAGATTAAAAATAACGGGCTATGTCCAGCCCCAGTTTCAGTATATTGATTCTGCCGGTGCACAATCTTTTGCGGGAGGTGATTTTGGAAATGGAGGAACAACTAAATACTACGATCGTTTCACTATGCGCCGAGGTCGTTTCAAATTTACTTACACTTATAATAACATAATGTTGATGGTGAATATCGACGCGCGTGAAACAGGTTTAAATATGCGTGAGACCTACGCAAAGATCACTGACCCTTGGAAAAATATGTTTTCATTAACTGCAGGTTTATTACAAACGCAATTTGGTTTCGAATTAACACAATCTTCGGCCGATCGTGAAACGCCTGAACGTGCACGCTACAACCAGATCTTATTTCCTGTTGAACGTGATATGGGTGTATTCGGATCGATGGTAGTTCCGAAATCTTCAAAACTTTATGGATTGAAAGTAGATGTTGCCTGCATGAACGGTGCCGCAGGTGTTGCTCCTGAATTTGATTCTTTTAAAGATTTTACAGGAAGATTACAATACACCAAAACTTCGAAAAGCGAAAAATTCATTATTGCCGGTGGAGTTTCATATTACACCGGTGGATACAGGATCGGCACGCAAAAAGATTACAATTTTAAAACTTTAGCTAATGGCGATAAAGGTTTTGATTTTGCAGCCGACACAGCTAACTATAACCGCAAAGCCAAAAAAGAATACATGGGTGCAGATCTCCAGTTATCAATCGACTGGCCAATTGGGATCACAACTATCAGAGCAGAATATATTCAGGGCGAACAACCCGGCACAAATGCATCGAGCCAAAGAGCAATGCTAAGCTTAGGAGCTTTACCAACAACTGCAATTTATCACAGAGCATTTAACGGCGCATATTTTTATTTGGTACAAGACATTGGCAAGTCGAAATTCCAAGTAGTTTTAAAATATGATTGGTTCGACCCAAACGTGAAACTTGCAGGAAAAGATATTGGTAAAACCGGAACAGGAACCAATGCAGGTGACATTCGTTTCGACACTTATGGCTTTGGTATTAACTATCATATCAACGCTTATGCAAAGATCATGGCATATTACGATTACGTACAAAACGAGATCACAACTGTAACAGCTTATAAAAAAGATGTGCCCGACAATGTATTTACTTTAAGATTCCAAATTAAATTCTAACCAATGAAGCAGAGCGAAGCGCGCTTCATCATAAATAATAAATAAAATGAAAACAAAAACAATACTAGTAGCAATTGCTTTCTCTCTAAGTACAATTCTACAAGCTCAGAAATTAAAAGGCAGTGACACTGTTTTGCCTCTTGCACAAAAAGAAGCCGAAAGTTATATGAAAGCAAATAAAACTGCGAAACTAACTGTTATCGGCGGCGGAAGCGGTGTTGGTCTTGCAGCCCTTATCGATGGAACAACAGATATAGCCATGTCATCACGCAAAATGAAGATGACAGAAAAAATTAAATTATCGGATGCAGGAAAAGCCGGCAAAGAAACTATTATTGCAATGGATGCTTTAGCGGTTGTTGTAAATCCTGAAAATAAAGTAAGTCAGCTCACAAGAGATCAGATCGAAAGTATTTTCACCGGTAAAACAAAAAACTGGAAAGATGTTGGTGGCGACGATATGCAAATAGTAGTTTATTCGCGTGAATCGAGCTCAGGAACTTATGAATTTTTTAAAGAACACGTGATGAGTAATAAAAATTATGCGTCATCAGTTTTAAGTATGCCGGCAACAGGGTCTATTATTCAATCTATTAGTCAAACCAAAGGCGCTATTGGTTATGTAGGTTATGCTTATGTTGAAAAAGAAGTGAAAGCATTAAAAGTTTCTTTCGATAAAGGAAAGAATTTTATTGGTCCGAGTATGGAAACAGCAAAGAATAAAACCTACCCCATCATCCGCCCATTGTATTATTATTATCTAAGCTCTTCCGAAAAAGCAGTTAAGCCTTTTGTTGATTTTTGTTTATCCGCCGAGGGGCAGAAAATTGTTGAAGAAGTAGGATACGTACCCTTGACCAAATAAATTGTTTAGTTATAAGAGCATAAAGCACCTTTGAGCGAAGGTGCTTTTACGCATTAAAAAAGAACCAATTGAAAACGTCTTATAAAAAAATATCAGAGAAATTGATCGAGAGCTTACTGTTTGTAAGCAGCATGGTCACTAGCCTAACGGTAATTCTCATTGTTATTTTTTTATTCAAAGAAGGATTAAGTGTTTTTAACGAAACGCCGGTTGAAGCGGGAAATGTTATTGCTGTCAACAAAAAAAATCCACTTAGTTCTTTAAGCAGCGAACAAATAAAAAACATCTTTGATCAGAAGATCACGCATTGGAATGAAGTAGCAGGAAGCAAAGATTCAATTTTATTATTCCGTCTCGAAGACATTTCCAATTATTATACCGACGAACAGATAGGTGAAAATTTTGAACATTTGCCTGAATGCATTAGTAAAGTGGTTGACAGTATTCCCGGCATTCTTGCTTTTTTTCCTGAAAAATATCTCAGCAAAAATTTTCATGGCAAAAAAATTGAATTTAATAAAATAGCATTAAAAGAATTTTTCCTTGGTAAAGAATGGTTTCCAACTGCACAACCTGCAGCACAATTAGGCGTGTTGCCGTTGATACTTGGAACATTATGGGTTAGTTTTGGCGCGATACTTTTAGCTTTACCTCTTGGTTTAGCAGCCGCCATTTACATGAGTGAAATAGCAAAACCAAAAGTGAGAAATGTAATGAAGCCTTTAATTGAATTGCTGGCTGGTATTCCTTCCGTTGTTTATGGATTTTTTGGTTTAGTGGTGATCGTACCTCTCATTCAAAAACTTTTTGATCTTCCTGTTGGAGAAACAGGATTAGCCGGAAGTATTGTTTTAGGAATCATGGCGCTTCCAACTATCATTACCATTTCAGAAGATGCGATGCGGAATACACCGCGCGCAATGAAAGAAGCAAGTCTTGCTTTAGGCGCAAGCAAATGGCAAACCATTTATAAAATTGTAATTCCTTATTCCATTTCAGGAATTACTGCCGGAGCTATTTTAGGAATTGGCCGCGCCATTGGGGAAACAATGGCTGTACTTATGGTGACAGGAAATGCCGCTGTAATTCCACATAGTATTTTAGAACCGATGCGTACAATTCCTGCAACCATTGCTGCCGAATTAGGTGAAGCACCGGATGGAGGATTACATTTTAAAGCATTGTTTGCACTCGGCTGTATTTTATTCATCATTACTTTATGCATCAACCTGATCGTTGAATATGTTTCAGGAAGAAAAACACACAAAGCACATTAATGAAAACAATTAATGAAAATAAGTTAGCAATTAGCAAAAGGAGATCACAAAACATCGCTTTCTTCTTACTCGGATTTTTGGGTTACTTTATCGTTGCTATTTTATTAGTGATACTTTCTTTTATTGTGATAAAAGGATTTTCAGTTATCAGCTGGGATTTTATTACAAAAATGCCTGAAGAGGGTATGACGAAAGGCGGGATCTATCCGGCTATCATTGGTACTTTATATTTAGTTGCAGGAAGCATGTTATTTGCATTTCCTATTGGTGTACTTGCTGCTATTTATATGAATGAATATGTAAAAGATGGATTCGTAAAAAAATTCATAAAACAAATGACCAATAATTTATCGGGAATTCCTTCTATCGTTTTCGGATTATTCGGTATGTCGTTATTCGTAAACAAACTTGGTTTTGGTGATTCTATACTTGCGGGTTCGCTAACTTTAGGATTATTGGTTCTTCCTATTGTAATACGCACAACTGAAGAAGCATTAAAAGCAGTTGAAGATACTTTCCGGCAAGCAAGTTTAGGATTAGGTGCGAGTAAATGGCAAACTACGCGAAGAGTTGTTTTACCGATCGCCTTCCCAAATATTATTACGGGATTAATTTTATCTGTTGGAAGAGTTTCCGGAGAAACTGCTCCAATTTTATTTACAGTAGCAGCTTATTTCCTTCCGAAACTTCCTACAAGTATTTTCGATCAGGCTATGGCATTGCCTTATCACTTATATGTTATCTCAACAAGCGGAACAAACATTGAAGAATCAAGACCGATAGCTTATGGTACGGCACTTGTACTTGTATTAATTGTATTGATCACAAATTTATTGGCCAATGCGCTTCGTAAATTTTTTGGTAAAAAAGTTAAAATGAATTAAGTATGCAGAAACTGGAATCACGACACATCAATGTTCACTATGGCACAACCCAGGCGTTGAAGGATATCAATATCGGTATTGATGCCAATACTGTTACCGCACTCATCGGTCCGTCCGGCTGCGGTAAATCAACTTACCTGCGTTTGTTTAACAGGATGAATGATCTCATCGATGGCATTAAGATCGAAGGACAAATATTTGTTGATGGAAAAGATATTTATGAAAAAGGAACCAATGTTGATAGCCTCCGAAAAAATACCGGTATGGTTTTTCAAAAACCAAATCCGTTTCCGAAAACTATTTTCGAAAATGTAGCTTATGGCTTAAGAGTGAATGGGATCACCGATCAAAAATTCATTGAGGAGCGTGTTGAAACTTCAATTCAACAAGTTGTGTTATGGGACGAAGTAAAAGATAAATTAAAAAAATCTGCATTCGAATTATCGGGCGGACAACAACAGCGTTTGTGCATTGCAAGAGCTTTAGCTATTCAGCCCTCTATTATTTTAATGGATGAACCTACTTCTGCGCTGGATCCGATTTCTACTGCAAAAATTGAAGAATTAATTCATGAGCTAAAAACAAAATACACTATTGTTATTGTAACCCATAACATGCAGCAGGCGGCAAGAGTAAGTGATCACACAGCTTTCTTTTACCTTGGTGAATTAGTTGAATTTGGAATTACAAAAGAGATCTTTACTAATCCGAAACGAGAGAAAACACAAAATTATATAACAGGGCGTTTTGGATAATGTTGGTTTTTGTAAAAAAAGTACTGAAATAAAATTTATCAATAAAACATAAAATTAAAATAAATGAATCATTTTGAATCGGAGCTTGAATTATTAAAAGCGGATTTCGTTAAACAATGGGAAGCTGTTCATTTGCAATTGAAAAGTGCCATGCGCGCGCTTTCATCAATGAACAAAGATACGGCTAAGGAGATCCTTTCGCAGGAAGTAAAGATCAATGAACTTGATCTTAAGATCGAAAAAAATTGCGAGAACATAATCGCTTTATATAATCCGGTAGCTATTGATCTCCGTTTCATTCTATCTGTAATAAAAATTAATTCCAGCTTGGAAAGAGCCGGCGATATTGCTGCACGTGTTGCGAAGTTTGTTATTAAATCGGGAGATGATTTTTATAGTGACCTTATTACAAAAACTAATGCGCTTGTTATGTTTGAAGAAGCCTGCGAGCTTTTAAAAGATACGTTAGTTGCTTTTCAAAATAATGATTCTCAAAAAGCACGTGAGATATTTAAGCGCGATGAATACATCAATGAAATAAATAAGACCGCGTTTCTAAATGTTATTGATTCAATAAAAGAAAACCCGGAAGAAATTGAAAAATATCTTAAAATGCTTTCACTTGTGCGCAGAATAGAAAAAGCCGGTGATATAAGTAAGAACATTGCCGAAGAGATCATCTTTTATCTGGAAGCAAAAGTTCTCAGGCATAAAGGAAAGTAATTCTCGACCCTATCAACAAATTTGTGTTGTAAAGTCCCATCCATTAAGTAACCCTTATTAATTAACTGATTTACAGTATAAGTCATTAGTTATTCCTGTCTTTATCAAAAAATCCTTAACATTTAGATAACATTCCATTAAGCTAGAATTTACTTCTTTGCGCAATAACTTAATAATTTGTTAACGTGAAGAAAATTTTAATTTTACCTTTCATCTTACTGGCTTTATCAATTAATGCCCAGGATACAACAAAAACCACAATATCAAACGATAGCTTACATAAAAGCTATTTAAGTCTAAAAAAAGATTTTGAGCTTTTAAAAAATCTAAAAGTTAGCGGCTGGATTCAGGCACAATACCAATATGCAGATACGCTTGGCGCCAAAAATTTTGATGGTGGTGATTTTCCAACCAATTCAAATAACCGTTTTATGATTCGCCGCGGTCGTGTTAAATTTACTTACACAGGAAAAAATTCACAATATGTGTTACAACTCAACGCCACTGAACGCGGTGTTAACTTAACTGAAATTTATGCAAAAGCGATTGATCCTTGGAAGCACGCTTTTTCAATTACAGTTGGAATGCAAAATCGTCCGTTTGGATATGAAATACAACAATCATCCGCAGATCGTGAAAGTCCTGAACGTTCCCGATTCTCACAAATGCTATTGCCTAACGAACGTGATCTTGGTGCCATGGTAAGTTTCCAGCCACAAAAAGGAAAAAAATTATATGGTTTAAAAATTGATGCAGGATTTTTTAACGGAGTTGGAGCAGCCGTGCCGGGAACAGGAATTCCCGCAGGTTCAACTGCAGCTGTTGGCGTAACTGGCGTAAATGGCTTAACCGATTTTGATAATTATAAAGATTTCATGGGACACATTGCTTATTATAAGACAACAAAAAATGAAAAAATAAAATATGGGATTGGCTTCTCTCATTATAACGGCGGTTTTGCTTATCAAAATAATAAAGTTTATAGTTCGATCAAAACAGATTCGGTCGGAAATAAAGTTTGGGTTGTTGCAGATACAAATAGCAGAAAATATAAAACAGCTTTAGCGCCACGAATTTATTTTGGAGTTGAAGGTTTATTCAGTATCAAAAGTATGATCGGTACCACAACAGTACGAGGAGAATATTTTACAGGAACACAAACAGGAAGAGATGTTGATACAAGAAGCCCTCAATCAACACCAACTATAACTGATGCAATGTTTGTCAGAAATTTTAATGCAGGTTATATTTATTTTATTCAGCGTATCGGGAAATCAAAACACGAGTTAGTTTATAAATACGAATGGTACGACCCAAATACCAAAATCAGTGCTTCAGATCTAAATGGCCTGAACGGGATGAAACAAGGTGAAATAAAATACACCATGATGGGAATTGGTTATAATATTTATTTATATGAGAACGTGAAATTTATGTTCCATTATAACATGGTTTCCAATGAAGTAACTAAGATCAAAGGTTATACATACGATTTAAAAGACAATATCTTAACAATAAGAATGCAATACCGTTTCTAAAGTTTAACATTAAATTAACACCAATTCGTATATTAAAATTAGTTTTGTAACAATTAAAAAAACCTATTTATGTTTGGATTAACCACAGGCCTCGCCATTTTACTTATTGTTTGTTTATTAATGGCTTGCTTTTTCGAGTTCATTAATGGTTTTCATGATTCGGCTAATGCAGTCGCAACAGTTATTTACACCAACGCAATGAAACCAACTGTTGCAGTTGTGTTCAGTGGAATT
>JANYCL010000153.1 GCA_025360355.1 Sphingobacteriaceae bacterium | reverse complement strand
TCCAGAAATTAACGGGTAAATTTTATGCGGTTTGGCGCAGGTTTTGCTTGCGGTGTTTATGTACACACCGCTTACCTGCTCGGAGGAATACTGTTGTTATTAAAAACGAACCCCGATGTAAGCTATAAACACCGGGGTCCTGATTTTAAGTTTGCTTATTTAACAATGAAAAACTTAATCAAATATAATTAATTTATTGAGATCTTTTAGCGGAATTAAAGAGATTATTAGGTCGATAAGGAAGAATGGTTAAAAAGATAAGGCCAAATTTTACGTTATCTAAATACTGAAACAAATCCCCTCTTTGTTGTTTCTGTTTCACCACAATAATTTTTGAAATTTAAGATCCAAAAATAATTCCCTTCATTAACATTTGTATTATTAAAAGTTCCGTCCCAATCTCTTAGTCCTTTCTCACCTGATTCAAACATTTTTTCGCCCCATCTGTTAAAAATAATGATCCGGTAATCAGATTTAATAATATCAGCTATCTTGAAAACATCATTTACTCCATCACCATTAGGTGTAAAACAATTCGGCACATCAATATTAAAATTATTTCTATCAATTACGTTAATGTTTGCCAAGGTTGTTACGGGACAATTTCCATTGTAATCATTCGTAACAGAAAAATTATTGTTTAAGCTTGCAACAATATGTTGAACTGTGTCAACAGACCCATTCGACCAATTGAAGAATTTATATGGATTTAAAATGCGAAGGTTGACAATATCTCCTTCGCAAATTGAATCATTCGGATAAACGCTTACTTTAGGTGTTATTTTTAACGGAACATATATCTGAACAGCTAAAGTATCTGCACATTTTGTAAAAGCATTATTTATTAAGGTATAAGTTGTTGTTGTATCAGGATTAATATTAAGATAAGGAGAGTTATTGCCAGTATTCCAAATAATTATACCCCTCGGGTTTACAATATTAATATTTACCTCTATACCAGGACAACCACCTCCGTGAATGTCAATCAGAGTATAGTTCTTTGATTTTATTTGTACATAAATGCTTGATGTATCAGGGCAATGTCCGCCTGCATCATTGATAACAAAAAAATCTGAAATAGTATCGCCTAGAAAAGAAATTGAATCTGTTGTAGCATTTGTACTCCATAATACATTATTAACCGGATTTGTTACGGTTAATGAAACAGAATCTCCTTTACATATTATGCCTGAAGGTCTAACATTTATGTTTGGTTTTAAATCAGGAAAAACAGTTATTGTAACAAAAAATGTATCCTGCGCGCTTCCGCCGTAATCATTAATTACATAATATGAAGATGTTGATGAAGGAGTAACCAAAACAGAATCAGTAGTCGCGCCGGTATTCCAAAGTAAGTTGCCAACTGGATTTTGAAGCCGGAGATGTACTGTTGTTCCCTCACAAATTGTGTCGTTTGGTGTCACAACAAGCTTAGTCAGCTTTAAAAAATTATTTGCAGATCCTGATAAAGGGATTAAACAATAGACAGTACATAAAATAAAATGTAAAATAAATATCTTAGTATATCTTCCCATGCTTTTTGATTTGGTTACTTTCCTGAAGATTCGTTTACTTAGAATAGATGATCTTTTTTATGGAAGTGTGATAATTGTTGGAAAACTTCAGAAAATAAATACCACTTTCTAATTTTAATTCAGTCAGATCTATTTCAATATTGTACGACCCTTTATCAAGATCAGATTCAAGAATGGTTTTTAAATATTGTCCGATACTATTATAGACCTTAATCCCAATTTTCGATCTAACTTCTAAATTAAAATTAAAGTAGGATCTGCCCGTAGTTGGATTAGGAAATATAGTTACATTTCCATTTACTTCTTTTATATTTTCAATTCCTGTAGCACCAGAATTGCTGCCACCACTCACGACTGTGTTATTACATAATACAACAGGTGTAACACTTACATTAATAGAAGTTAATTGAAACAAATTACAAACAGTTAAAGAACCGTAACGGTTGACCCATGGTGTAACTGTAACATTAGGACCAGGATAATAATTACTAACCATTGTATTGGTTTCATTACAACCCG
>JANYCL010000050.1 GCA_025360355.1 Sphingobacteriaceae bacterium | reverse complement strand
TAAAGTTTTGTCGGTTGATAAAGTAGCGATGGGAGATTTTACAGTTGACGATCCATGGTTACAGGTTTTAGAATTAAAACATAAAGCCAAACAAGATAGCTTGAACAGTATTACTATTGTTGAAAATATCTATTACGCATTTGGCGATCATAAATTTGATAAGGGCGGACAAAACGTTTTGGATAAAGTGATTGCGGTTATGCAATCTAATCCTAATATAATGGTTGAATTAAGCTCCCACACTGATTCGAAAAGTACAGACCAGTTCAATATGGCTTTATCTCAAAAGCGTGCGAAAACAGCAGTTGATTATATGATTGCAAAAGGTGTTAGTAAAACAAGATTGAAAGCGATTGGTTATGGCGAGTCACGTTTATTGAATAAATGTAAAGACAATGTGGAGTGTACCGATGAGGAGCACGCCAAGAACCGACGCACAGAATTTAAAATTGTAGAAAGGCCAAAAGTTTAAAGCTTAACGTATTTTAACAGCTATACGCAAATTGTGGCAAGCTTTTAGTATTTAAAAAAACATCCCACGGGATGTTTTTTGTTTAATTTTGAAATAGCATTATGAAGAAAATCTACTTGTTTATTTTATTGTTGTCTTGTACTTTATTGCAAGCGCAAACCACAACTACAACAACAGCTTCAGGCACCATTACTACTTCAGGTTCTCCTACAACAAATTCTAATATTAAAAATCACGATCGTTATTATAACTCGTGGCGTTTTGGTATTAACCTTGGTGCAACATGGGAAACATCTGATGTAAGAAGTACACCGGGTTTCGCAGGCGGATTTACTTTAGAAAAAGGTTTCTGTGAAAACAAAACTAATTTTTTAAGCTGGGCATTAAAAGGGCGCGGACTATGGGGCACAGCTTATGGTTTAGATTATACGCGGAATTACGATGTGAAATTTAATCCCGCTTTAAACGGAACATACAACAAACTTATTAATTACGATTCAACAAATAATTATGTTTATAATAATTATAGGACTCAAATTGCGGAGGGAGCTTTAGAATTTCAAATATGTTTTAACCGTTTGCGTGAACGTACTAATATATTATTTAATCTTTGGGGCGGAATTGGTTTTACAAGTTACCGGGTTAAAACTAATTTACTGGATGCAAGTAATAAAACATACAATTATTATGCAGTGGATTCGACCGGCGGCGCTGCAAATATCATTTCATCACATAAGTTTTTGTTAGACGGCAGTTATGAATCAGATGCAAGAAATAGTCAGAATGGAAACATATTAACTTTATCTCCATCTTGCGGTGTTGGATTAGGATATCGCTTTAATGATTATGTTTCTCTTTTGTGGGAATATAAATTAACTTTTCCACAGGGAATTTACGCTGATTTTATGGATGGGATCAAGGCAAGTAATAACGATAGGATCGGATGCGTAAAAGATTATTATCATTACACTTGCATAAACTTCTTATTTAAAATTGGCGGTGGTCACCATAAAAAAACTGACTACACTAATGTTAATAATTACAACCAGGCTAATACAAATACCGTTATTGCAAATAACAATGTCCCAACAAATACTGTAAGTACCGTTACAGGACCAGTTGTTCAAAAACCAATTGTAAATATTACAAATCCTCCTTACTCACCGTATAACGAAACTGCAAACTCAAGTTTTACTGTTAATGCCAAATTATATAATGTAAATCATCGTAATGAAGTTAATATTACATTTAACAATTCTGTAATTACAAATTACATGTGGCTTGGAAAATTCGTAAGTTTTGTTGTGCCGCTTAATGTTGGGAATAATGTTGTTGATATTACAGCAACAAACGCCGCCGGGAGTGATTCTAAATCAGCAACCATAAACTATAATGGAATTCCACCGCAAATTACAATTACAAATCCCGGTGTGAGTCAACATATAACAACACAAAGTATGCAGGATCTGAACGCAACTGTTTTAAATGTTGAATCTGCTTCGGATATTTCAGTTCTGTTTAATAATTCTAATTTTAGTTCGTTTGGATTTAATCCGACAGATCATTCTTTATACATGCAATTACCTTTGGTAAAAGGAACAAATACAGTTGATATAACTGCTACAAATTTATTTGGCAAAGATGCAAAATCACAGATCATAATTTATAATCAAAGTTCAGTTGTTACAGGAACAGGAACCGCGATGCGCCAAGTTATGGTAACAATTACGGATCCAAATGTTAATCCGTATAAGTCTACTCAGGCAAATTATAAAGTGAAAGCAAAAGTTACAGGAGTTAACTCGGCAAATCAGGTAACTGTTACCGCTAACAATTCAGCGGTTGGTTTTAATTATTTAAACGGTTTAGTTGATTTTGATGTGAATTTAGGAGTTGGAAATACTTTGGTTACTGTAAGCGCTAGCAATGGAAAATCATTTGATGCAAAATCTACTGTTCTAAATTACGAACAAATTACAGGAACTGATATTGGTTTAGATCCTGACATAACAATTTGTCACCAACGCAATGGAATAAAACAAACTCTTGTTATTAAACAAAGCGAGTGGGCCGGACATCAACAACACGGTGATGCATTAGGAGCATGTCCTAAAGTTATTGAAGGAAATGATGTTGGT
>JANYCL010000027.1 GCA_025360355.1 Sphingobacteriaceae bacterium | reverse complement strand
AGCCTCTTGGGCACCTTTGCTTTTTGTTTTGTAAACGCGTGGCTGATAATATTTTTTGCCATAATTTTTATTGATGGCTTCGTTCGCTTGATTTAGTGCAGTTTCTGATAAATTCACACTATCAGTACGCATATAAGTTATTTTTCCTGCTTCGTATAAACGTTGTGCAAGCATCATTGTTTGAGAAACTGAAAAACCTAATTTACGTGCAGCTTCTTGTTGTAATGTTGAAGTTGTAAAAGGTGCAGCCGGCGAACGTTTTGCAGGTTTTGTTTCTAAAGTACCAATAGAATATGCAGCAGCTTTACATTTTTCTAAAAATTTTTGTGCTTCCGGTTCAGTTGTAAAACGTTTATCTAATTCTGCTTTTAATGTTGCTTTTCCTGCAATGAATAATGCAGAAACTTTAAATGCTGATGTTGATTTATGATTTTGAATTTCTCTTTCGCGCTCTACAATTAAACGTACCGCTACACTTTGTACGCGACCAGCCGATAAACTCGGACGAACTTTACGCCATAATATAGGTGATAATTCAAAGCCAACTAAACGATCTAAAACACGACGTGCTTGTTGTGCGTTCACTAAATTAATATCAATACCGCGCGGATTTTTAATTGCTTTTTCAATTGCACCTTTAGTGATCTCGTGAAAAACAATACGCTTAGTTTTCTTTGGATTTAATTCAAGTGCTTCTGATAAATGCCAAGAAATAGCTTCTCCTTCACGGTCCTCATCGGACGCTAACCAAACCATATCAGCACCTTTACTTAACTTCTTTAACTCGGTAATTATTTTTTCTTTATCAGGAGAAATTTCATAGGTGGGAGTAAAATTATTCTCAATATCAACACCGTAACCCTTTTTAACTAGATCGCGAATATGACCAAAACTCGATCTTACGGTATAATCTTTACCCAAAAATCCTTCAATGGTTTTTGCCTTAGCAGGGGACTCAACAATAACTAAATTCTTACTCATATATATGTACAATGTAAAACCGTCTAATTTTCGGGTATTTTATGATTAAAACCCCCGTTTTTTCGACTTTTTACCCGAAAAATTTTGTGCAAAGGAAAAAATAAAAAACCATATAAACCAAATACATTTATTACAGCCTGATTTTTAGTTAATTAAACCTAATATGCCAAAATGACATAAAAATAGCGTAACTTTGTGGCCCTTAGAACTAAAAATGGAAATTGAAGATAAAATAGTGGATGAAAGCAGGCAAGGTGAAGCTTTGATGAAAGAGGTAGGAAATGAGGGAAAGAAAAAGTTATTCCTCGAAAGTTACGGTTGTCAGATGAATTTTGCCGATAGTGAAATTGTTGCGTCTATATTAATTAATAAAGGATACGTTACAACACAGAATTTTTTAGAGGCAGATGTCATCTTTGTTAACACCTGCGCCATTCGGGAAAATGCGGAATCAAGAATTCGTCAGCGTTTGCAAGATTATAAAAGAGTAAAGAAAAATAATCCTGATGCATTAATTGGTGTGCTCGGTTGTATGGCAGAAAGATTGAAGTCACAATTTTTAGAGCAGGAAAAATTAGTTGATATGGTAGTTGGTCCGGATGCTTACCGTGATCTTCCCAACTTAATTGAAATTGCCGAGAGCGGACAAAAAGCAGTTAACGTAATATTAAGTAAAGAAGAAACGTATGCGGATATTTCTCCGTTGCGTTTAGATAAAAATGGAGTGAGCGCTTTTATAAGTATCATGCGCGGTTGTGATAACATGTGCAGTTTTTGTGTAGTTCCATTTACAAGAGGAAGAGAAAGAAGCCGAGATCCGGAAAGTATAGTTAAAGAATGTAAAGAAGCTTTTGCAGCCGGATATAGAGAAGTAACTTTATTAGGACAAAATGTTGACTCATATATTTGGTCGGGCGGCGGATTAAAAAAAGAAATTTTAACTGAAGAACAAAAAGCGAATGCAACAAACTTTGCGAAACTTTTAGAAATGGTTGCGTTGGTTAGTCCTGATCTGCGTGTACGTTTTTCAACATCGCATCCAAAAGATATGACGGATGATGTTTTATATACAATGGCGAAGCATGAGAACATTTGCAAATACATTCACTTACCTGTTCAAAGCGGAAACAGTAATGTTTTGGAAAAAATGAACCGTGGTTATTCGCGCGAATGGTATTTAGATAGATTAGCAGCAGTAAGAAGAATAATGCCGGATTGCGGAATTAGTACAGATATAATAACAGGTTTTTGCGGCGAGACGGAGGAGGAACATAAAGAAACTGTTACGTTAATGGAGAGTGTGGTTTACGATTTCGCATATATGTTCATGTATAGCGAAAGACCAAAAACTTTAGCGGAAAGAAAATTCACAGACGATATTCCTGAAGATGTAAAGAAAAAACGCTTGCAGGAAATTGTTGACTTACAAAGAAAACACAGCGGAATAAAAACAAAAGACGGAGTAGGAAAAATTCATAAAGTTTTAATAGAAGCCGTTTCAAAAAAATCTGATGAAATGTTCTCGGGAAGAAATTCACAAAATACAACAGTTGTTTTCCCGAAAGGAAATCACAAAAAAGGAGATTATGTGAATGTAATGGCCACTTCGTGTACAAGCAGCACATTAATTGGGGAAGTAGTTTCGTAAAGCAAAAACACAATGGAAGTACAGGAAATAAAACAACGGTTTGGAATAATTGGCTCTAGTCAGTTATTAGAAAGAGCAATTGATATTGCCAGACAAGTAGCGCCAACAGATCTGAATGTATTGATAAACGGTGAGAGTGGAACCGGTAAAGAAGTTTTTCCTCAGATCATTCATCAAAATTCTGTACGTAAACACGGGCAATACATTGCAGTAAACTGCGGGGCAATTCCTGAAGGAACAATTGACAGCGAATTGTTTGGTCATGAAAAAGGATCTTTTACAGGAGCGCATGAAGCTCGTAAAGGTTATTTTGAAGTTGCAAATGGAGGAACTATTTTTTTAGATGAAGTAGGGGAATTACCATTATCTACACAAGCCAGGTTGTTACGCGTACTCGAAGCAGGTGAATATATTAAAGTAGGAAGTAGTAAAGTTCAGAAAACAGATGTGCGTGTAATTGCTGCAACGAATGTGAATGTACTTCAAGCAATAGAAAGAGGAAAATTCAGGGAAGATCTTTATTACCGTTTAAACACCGTTCCTATTTATTTACCGCCCTTACGAGAACGTAAAGAAGATATAACTTTATTGTGTAGAAAATTCGCGAGTGATTTTGCCGCTAAATATCGTATGCCTGTAATTAAATTAACTACCGATGCGGAACAGGTTTTAATGAATTACTATTGGCCAGGGAATGTGCGTCAATTAAAAAACATCACAGAACAAATTTCTATTATAGAAAAGAACCGCGAAATAAACGCAGATATTTTATTGACTTATTTACCAAACTATGGATCAAGTAACTTACCGGTGTTAAAAAGAAGTGATGCCGGTCAGTCGAATATCGATATCAATGAACGCGATATTTTTTATAAAGTTATGGTTGACATGAAAAAAGACCTTAACGATATGAAAAAAGTTGTGCATGACATTGTAATTGCTTCTCAGGGACAAAGCAATAGTGTAAGCAATGATGATATGCAGATCGTGAACCGTTTGTATAATGATTCTATTCATGATCCTGATAATTCGTTAACGATCCATCCTGTCATTCAAAAAAATAATGGTTCCATAAATAAAACAATTGAAGTTGAAGAATCTTTATCATTACAGGATAAGGAAGTGGACATGATCAAACGTGCACTCAAGAAGCACAAAGGTAAACGGAAATATGCTGCACAGGAATTAGGAATAAGCGAACGTACTCTCTACCGTAAAATAAACGAATATAAAATTGCAGAATAAATTAGCATATATTATTATTCTAATAAGTTTCTTAACTCTAAAAGCGAATGCACAGTTTTTAGACAAACATTATTATTTAGTTGATTCCATTGAAAGAAATTCTCTAGGCAAAGAAGACAGAGAGTTTTTGGATGAGCAGATCAAGAAATACAAAAACACCTCATCTGATACTGTAAAGATACAAACACTGTCAGCAATTGTAGAAGGGCTTCGCGATGAAAAGATCTGGATAAAATATAATCGTTTAATGAATTCGATCGCAGCGGAAAAAGTAAAGACTGCCAATGGGAGGAATTATTATGTTTTTAAAGTTGCAGAATCATTAGCCATAAATAATTTCGGATATTATTATTTTAATTATTCTACAGATCAAAATAGAGCTTTAAGTTATTACAATAAGGGTTTAGTTATAAATGAAGAATTAAAAAATTACAAAGACCTGGTTAGCTCCTATTCTAACATGGGCAATGTTTATCAGAACAAAGGCGATCTGAATAAGGCATTAGAATATTATCAGAAATCCTTATCTCTCGAGGATAAAGTTGCTGATAAATTATTATTCATGGCACCGCTTAATAATCTTGCTCAGGTCTATCTCTATTTAAATGATACCACAAACGCAATTCAAACTTTGAAAAAAGCTTTTGTTATAAGCGCTGCATCCAGTGACAAATTCATAAAAGGAAGTTTATTGCATAATATTGGTGTATTAAGTTATTCAAACAGAACTAAGCCCGGACTTCATGCAATATATAAAGCTTTATTATTGCGAAAAGAAATTGGAGATACGAGAGGGATCATACAAACAAATTTAACTTTGGCAGGTATTGAAACCAAAAGAGAAAACTTCATATCAGCTCAAAAACATATTGATGAAGCTTTTCCATTACTTGGAGAGTTTAAAGATACGCACGTCGAAGCACTTTATTATTATCAATTATCTAACATTAAAGAAGCAACCGGAAAAAAGGATGAAGCGATCGCGAATGGAGAGAGAGCGGTGGCCATTTACAGAAAATTCTCATTGGGAATTGAATTAGCTGATGCCTTAAGAAACCTGATCGCATTATATGGTGAAGATGATAAAAAAAACGCACTGAAGAAGTTAGAGGCTTACGAACTGCTTCAAAAAACAGCTATTAATATTGATAAAGTCACGGCACAAAAATCATTATTAAGACAAAAATACGAGGAGGATCTGAAATTAAACGAAGCGAAATTTAAATTAGAGGAACAATTAAAAGAAGAAAAGAATCAAGCGGACAAATTCAAACAACAATTGATCTTAATTGGTATCTCAGTTATTTTGCTAACCGTACTTATTTTCTCTTTCTTTATTTTCAAAGCATTAAAAGAAAATCAGAAAAAAAATAAGATCATTTCTGACCAGAATGTTGAGGTTGAAAAACAAAAACAACTGATAGAAGAAAAACATAAAGATATTACGGATAGCATTAATTACGCTAAGAAAATTCAAACAGCTTTAATTATCAGTGAAAAAACATTGTCGACAAAAGTTGATAATGTTTTTGTAATGTTTAAACCCCGTGATGTTGTGAGTGGTGATTTTTATTGGTTCGGAGAGAGAAACGGATACAAATTATTAGCGGTTGCGGATTGTACCGGTCATGGTGTGCCCGGTGCGTTCATGAGTATGATCGGAATTACTTTATTAAATCAAATTGTAAATGAAAAAGAAATAACATCTCCTGCTGAGATCTTAAATAAATTAAGAGAAGGAGTTATTTCATCATTGAATCAGAAAGACGAAGAATCGAGCGAGCGCGATGGTATGGATGTTTGCTTGATCGCCTGGAATAAACAAGAATTAATTTATGCAGGCGCTAATAATCCTTGTGTGGTTATCAGCAATAATGAAATAATTGAATTGAAACCAAATAAGCAACCTGTTGGTCTGTACGAAAAAAATGAACCGTTTACAGAACAGAAGATAGATCTGAAATTAGTCGACAGTATTTATTTATTTACAGATGGGATCGTGGATCAGTTTGGCGGTTCGGATGGAAAAAAAGTTAAAATCAAATTATTTAAAGAATGGTTAAGCGCAATTGCTACTTTTGATTCAGCAAAACAAAAATCGGAATTAGAATATAAACTTAATGATTGGAAAAAAAACACAGAACAAACAGACGATATTTTAGTAATTGGAATTAAAGCATAACTAGTGAAACATATTTTTAAAATATTTTTTGTGATCATTTTATTTGTTGCCACATCGTGCAAAATAAAATATTCATTGAACGGAGCCTCAATCCCTACAGAAGCAAAAACAATTTCGGTTGGGTTCTTCACCAATAACACAACTTTAGGAGCGCCAAGTTTATCGCAGCGATTCACCGAAAAATTAAGAGATGTGGTTTCATCGCAAACCCGTTTAGGATTAGTAAGCAGGAATGGAGATCTGCAATTTGAAGGTTATATTGCTGATTATAATATTTCACCGATTGCAATTAAAAGTACCGACTTGGCCGGCTTAAACCGTTTAACAATTACTGTGAGTGTTAAATACACAAATAAATTTGATG
>JANYCL010000008.1 GCA_025360355.1 Sphingobacteriaceae bacterium | reverse complement strand
GAACGTAATCTTCCACAAGCGACAGCAACCAGATCTTTTGGTGCAGTAATAAAAAACGAAACACTGTCCGGTTCATCATACATGTGATCTTTGTTCGGAAACCAAACGCTTCCGGCCATACCCTGACAAGCAATAGAGATCCACGGATTTTTATTTTTATCTTTTTTCAAAACCAATCCCCCATCCCATGGTGGTAATTTTGCAACCCGTGGTTTACCGTGAAAATAAAAAGTAATATTGTTTTGGGAATTTGTTTTTTGTTCTGAACTAAGGTTTATAAAATAAACGTCGCCGTCTTTTTTCCAATTACACTTTTTATTGTTTTGGATGGCGCTGTCTAAGATCATTGGTTCACGCAGATCAATTTGCATGGTTTGTAAAGGTGACAAAACTTTATATGTTGTTTTATTGAATCCTGAAACCGAGCTGTCTTTTTCATTGAACGAGGCGTGCAACTCATAATGCAAAACGTTCCACCAAAGAAGTTCTTTTGTTATTTTTCCCCGTAAAGAATCGGCATGCGTGTATTTGCTTTGCGAAAAAACAAAAACCGGCAGGAATAAAAAAAAGGCTACGTTACGCATAGCCCTAAATTACTTTAATTTTTTGAATGGGGCTTAACCCTTTTTGGGTGATTTAAGCATGCGAAGCGCGCTGTTTTCCTTCTTACGCATTAATTCGCTTTCGGCCTTAGACTTATCTTTGAATCCGCACAAATGCAAAACGCCATGGATCATAACTCTGTGAAGTTCTTCTTCGAAACTAACTTCAAATTTCTTTGCGTTTTCTTTTACGCGGTCAGCACTAATAAAAATATCTCCCAAAATTTTTTTGCCTTCGTTATAGTTAAAGGTTATGATATCAGTATAAGTATTGTGTTTTAAAAAATCGATATTTATTTTAAGAAGTGCTTCGTCCGACACAAAAGTGTAATTCAAGTTTCCTAAAACGTATTTCTCTTTTTTAACTATGGACCCTATCCAGATTTTTAATTTTGATTTTTGTTTCAGATCAAAAACAATATTTTCGGTTGAGAAATTAATTGCCATTTATTCTAAAGTAGAGTCGGCCACAACTACAGGAAGTTGTCCGTTGTTAATGAATTTAATATACTCTTCTGTTTTTCCAAGACTATTCCTGTAGCCGTTCAGGCTAAGATTCAGGGCTTTCATGTTTTGCTCAATGGTTTTAATTAATTCATCGGCATGACCTTTTTCCGATTGATAATAAGATTGTGCTACATTCATCTGAACATTATTTTCTTTCAGATCAGCAGATAGCTTTTGAATTTGTAAAATACCTGCTTCGGTTTGTTTAATTAATTCTGTTTTACTTTTATTGAATTCTTTTATTGTGTTTCCTGAATTAATAAAAGCCTGCAATGCGTTTCCTTCAATTCTTCCTATTGTGTCTTTAACATTGCTTCTTAAAAAAGCATTATACGTTTCGAATTTTGGATACTGAAGGTTCTGAATATTTATTTCTGCTTTTTTTAATTCGCTTAATTTTACTTGCAAAACTATTTTGGTGCTATCAAGCAGTGCAATTTCTTTTTCATAAATATTTCCGTGTTTACAGCTGAATAAAAAAGCTATAACCAAAATTAGTATGGAAAATGAAAAGCGCATTTTAGTTTATGATCTCGAAACCCGTATAAGGAATCAATACTTTTGGAATTTTTATTCCTTCGGGCGTTTGATTGTTTTCTAACAACGAAGCTACTATTCTTGGTAAAGCTAATGCGCTTCCGTTTAAGCTGTGTGCTAATTGTGTTTTACCATCAGCTCCTTTAAAACGACATTTCAATCTGTTAGTTTGAAAAGTTTCGAAATTAGAAACAGAACTTACTTCCAGCCAACGTTGCTGAGCCGCGCTCCAAACTTCCAGATCATAAGTTAATGCAGAAGCAAAACTCATGTCGCCGCCGCATAATTTTAAAACGCGGTATGGTAATTCCAATTCTTGTAAAATTCCTGCGACAAAGTCACGCATGACTTCAAGGGTTTCATAACTTTTATCAGGATGCGCAATTTGTACAATTTCAATTTTGTCGAATTGATGTAAACGATTTAATCCGCGCACATCTTTTCCGTAACTCCCCGCTTCTCTTCTGAAACAAGGCGTGTATCCACAATTTTTTATTGGGAGATCGCTTTCTTTTAAAATTACATCGCGGTAAATATTTGTGATAGGAACCTCGGCGGTTGGTATCAAATATAAATTATCAATTTGCACATGGTACATTTGTCCTTCCTTATCAGGTAATTGTCCGGTTGCATACGCGCTGTCTTCATTCACCATTATTGGCGGCTGAATTTCAATATATCCTGCCGTTGTAGCTTTATCTAAAAAATAATTTATTAATGCGCGCTGTAATTTTGCGCCTTTTCCTTTGTAAACGGGAAATCCTGCGCCCGTTAGTTTTACGCCTAATTCAAAATCAATTAAATTATATTTTGTGGTGAGATCCCAATGCGGAACTGCGCCTTGTGCTAATGTTACTTTTGCGCCGTGTTCCGAAATTACTTCGTTATCATCAGGAGTTTTTCCTGCCGGGACTTTTATGCTTGGTGTATTTGGCACTTGCACCAATAAATTTTTAATATCTTCTTCTATCGACTTTAACGCTTCGTCAAGATTTTTTTCGCGGAGTTTTAAGTCAGCCGTTTTTGCTTTCTGAATTTCAGCTTCTTCTTTTTTTCCGGCTTTCATTAATTCGCCAATTTGTTTAGCGATCGTGTTTGCCTCTGCTTTAATGGCGTCGCAGTCTTTTTGCGTTGTACGGCGGTCATTATCCAATTCAATAACTTTATTAATTATTGTTTCGGCATCTTTAAAATTTTTGATCGCAAGTCGTTTTAGAACTTCTTCTTTGTTGTCGCGAATGTAATTTAACTGTAACATAATTTATAAATGTAAAAATAAAAAAGCCTACCGAAAAACAGTAGGCTTTTAATAAAATTATAAGCGTTTGGTTTTTCTTAAGCTTCTGCCTGAACAACCGAAACGTATGATCTATCGTTTCTTTTCTTTTTGAAAACAACTACTCCGTCGGTTAACGCAAACAAAGTATGATCTTTTCCCATACCTACGTTTTCGCCCGGATTGTGAACTGTTCCGCGTTGACGAACAATAATGTTTCCTGAGATACAAGTTTGACCTCCGAATATTTTAACGCCTAAGCGCTTGCTGTGTGATTCGCGACCGTTCTTTACTTTACCTTCGCCTTTTTTGTGTGCCATTTGTATTTAGTTTTGAATTGGTGAGTTACGATTTGGTGAGTTAAATCACAATTCACTAATTGGTTTTTAATCTTCTTTTTTCTTAGTTACTTTTTTCGCTGCGGGTTTTTTACCTACTGCTTTTTTCTCTGCTTTTACTTCAGCAACTGCTGATGCGTTTTTTGCAGGAGTTCCAACACGAACTTTTTTCTCAACTGCGATCTCATCTTTCAATGTTTCGCCTTTGCCTAAAATTCCTTGAACTAAAATTTGTGTGTAAGATTGGCGGTGGTTGTTCCATTTCTGGTAACCTTTACGGCGCAATTTTTTAAACACAATAACTTTGTCACCTTTAAGGTGCTCAATAATGGTGGCCGCAACTTTGGCGCCATCCACTGTAGGGTTTCCAACTGAAATTTTTCCATCGTTGTCTAATAACAACACTTTGTCAAATTCCACTTTAGAACCCTCATTAGCCTCAAGGCGGTGAACGTATACTTTATTTCCACGTTCCACTTTAAATTGTTGCCCGGCTATTTCTACAATTGCATACATAGGGTTGTTTTTTTTGTTTTTAAATTGGGAGGGCAAATATAGGGTTTTAAGAGGGGTTTCCAAACTTTTTTAACAAAAATGCAGGTTTTAAACAATTTGGGGTCTTTTTACCTTATCTTTGACTATGGAAAACGGCAAATTGGTTATATTTTCGGCCCCTTCAGGCTCAGGGAAAACCACCATTGTCCGCCACCTATTAAAGGTCTTTTCCGATAAGCTCGCTTTTTCGATCTCAGCCACTAGCCGTCCCAAAAGAGGAATAGAAGAAAACGGCAAAGATTACCACTATTTAAGTGTAGAGGAATTCAAAAAAAAGGTAGATGCAGGCGATTTTCTCGAGTGGGAAGAGGTTTATGCAGGGGTTTGTTACGGCACGCTTAAGAGTGAAGTGCAGGGGATTTGGACAAAAGGAAAAAGTGTTATTTTCGATATAGATGTTGAAGGTGGTTTAAACCTGAAAAATCAATTTAAAGACCGTGCTTTAGCTGTTTTTGTAATGCCTCCAAGCATAAAGATCCTGGAAGAACGCTTAAAACACAGAAGTACGGATAGTCCTGAAAGTATTGTTCGAAGAGTTACAAAAGCTGAAGCAGAAATAAAAACGGCTGAGTTGTTTGACACTTCCATTTTAAACGAAGATCTTGAACACGCTCTGAAAAAAGCCGAAAAAATAGTTGGTGATTTTTTAAAGTCGTAATCCTACAAATAAAAAATCCTCCGCATTTCTGCAGAGGATCTTAATTTCAATTTCGTTTTTATTAGGCTGTTCCGGTTTTTCTTACGCCCGTTGTTACTTTATTTCCTGCGCTTGTTTTAATGTTTTTTCCGGTGTCTTTTGTTTTGGTTTTCGCAACATTATTTTTTTCTGCGGCTTTTATCGCTTTGCTTTCATCAGTTTCTGCGCTTGCGTCTTTTTCTTTTAAGTTTCCTGTTGTTTGAAGAATGGTGTACCAATTAAATAATTTACGCATGTTGCTTACATATACTCTTTCTTTATCATACTCAGGTAACACTAATCCAAAATAAGCTGTGATCTCTTTGTCATCTGCTTTTGCGCTTACGCACGGACCACCTTTTTCTTTTTCGAAAACTGCAGTAATTATTTCTTCAATTGGTTTGTCTTCTCCTGTAGTGTACATTCCAATATCCGACAACGTTGAAACTTTTGTTGTTGAATAAATATTCGTTCTTTTTTTATCAGCTAAGCCTTCTATGATTATTCCGTTCTTAGATTGCGCGATGATCTTAAACAAACCTGGTTGGCCTGAAATCGAAATTATACCTGTTAAATCAATCATGTGTTTTAATTTTTGTTTGGATTACAAATGTACGTCTTTTTATAATGCTTTTATTCTGTCGATGCAATTATCTATGTTTTTATATAACTTATTAAAGAACTGAAACCTTTGTTTTTCTGCAACTCCGCTAATTAGGGTGCTTTTTTTAATGATGTTCTTTACCCAGTGTTCTGTTTCTTCACAAAACTCGTGATTATTTGTGGCTAAAGAATTTATGGTGTTGAATGTTATATAAGAATAATTTGCCTCGCCTACATTAATATATACGCAATTGGTTCCGGGCACGACTTCGCTATTGTATAATAAAAAGTTTTCTTTCGGGCTGCTAATTTCTTTTCTTCCTGTTTCAGCGCATTTTTCTATGTGCTGCGTCATTTTTTTAATGTCTTCTATTATTTCAATCGCGTCTTGTTTATTAAGAAAAACGCCGCTGTCAACATAAAATTCAACTTGTTTTAAAACCGTGTTAATTGTTTCATGCGTCCAAACTTCAACGCTGGGAATTTGTTGATATTCTTTAAGGGCGCTCATGGCAAGTTCAATTTGATTTTTTGGAATAATTCCAAATTCAAATTTTTTTCCCTGATAAAGTGGTGCGTTCAACACGCTGCGTTGCCAATAAAATAATTTAAATTGTGTGAGTTTCTCTGTAAAAAAAGAATAAAACAAAGGCGTTTCTTCGGCTATATAAGTAATTTTCTTTTCCTGAAACGCTCCAATTCCTTTTACGTGATCATAAATTCTGTTCAGATATTTATCAAAATTATCAGCGTCATCTGTAAGTTTTGTATAAGCAAACGTAACGGTATCGCCAAGATTTGAGAATACACCGTCCACCGACATGTTATATTTTCGTGTTAGTTTATAAACTTCATCTATGCTTATTTCTGTTTCTCCGCGTATCCTTCTGTAAGCGCTATCAGTGCTTATTTCTAATATTTCGGCCATTTCTTCTGCCAATCCTACGTTTTTAGGTAGGTTTTCTTTTAGTTTTTGAACGAAAACTGTTTGAAGAGGCAGGGCTTTTAGGGTTTTTGCCATACTTACTTTTTGTTTTTTGTGATAATTAAAGGTAATATTTTTTACATAAAAGACGAGTTTTTAAAGAAAAAATTGCAAAAAACGCAAAACCTGCCGCTAGCGTATGGCTTTTTCTCTACTATTAGTGCTTCGGTCTGATTTTG
>JANYCL010000138.1 GCA_025360355.1 Sphingobacteriaceae bacterium | reverse complement strand
TCCGCGGAAAGCGTAAATACTTTGTGCATCATCACCCACAACACAAATATTCTGAAAACGCGCCGCTAATTGTTTTATGATAACGTATTGCGAAAAGTTGGTATCCTGATACTCATCCACCAAAATATAACGGAATTTATTCTGGTATTTCAATAACATATCCGGAAAATCTCTAAGCAAAACATTTGTATTGAATAAAAGATCATCAAAATCCATAGCGCCGGATTTAAAATTGCGCTTTTGGTAAGCCGTGTAAATTTGTCCGAGTAAAGGTTTGTGTGAAGATTGGTCTTCTGCCATCGTCACCGAATTATTATTATAAGCCGCTGGAGAAATTAATTTATTTTTTGCATCCGAGATTCGGTTCAAAACCAAAGAAGGTTTATAAACTTTTTCATCCAGATTAAATTGTTTTAAAATATCTTTAATAACACTTTTACTATCATCAGTATCGTAAATGGTAAAATTGGTTGGGTAACCTAATTTATCGGCTTCGTAACGTAATATTTTTGCGAACACCGAGTGAAAAGTGCCCATCCATAAATTTTTGGAATCGTTCCCGCAGATCCTAAGGATGCGATCTTTCATTTCACGCGCAGCTTTATTGGTAAATGTTAAGGAAAGAACATTAAAAGCATCAACACCGCTATGAATTAAATGCGCGATCCTATAGGTAAGAACACGCGTTTTCCCTGAGCCTGCGCCGGCAATGATCATCACCGGACCGTCTTTTGCAACAACCGCATCTCTCTGCGCCGGATTTAATTCATCTAAATAACTCATAATAAGGGTAACAAATATACGGCTAAGCAAGATTGTTTTTAGAAGTGTTAGTAATTAATGTTAGGGAATTTTCCCTCTCCTGTGGAGAGGGGGGACCGCGTAGCGGTGGGTGAGGGTAATTTATGGATTCAACCATTTGTAAAGGGCCCTTTTACTCTCATCGCCCTCAAATTTGAGAGTTTTGAATTGAATTTTTAATTTACCTGAATGAATAGTTTTGTTAGTATTTGTGAAACGCACTTCGGTAATATCTTTATATTCCAGTGAATCATGGATCGAACGAACGATAGGGTTTAGCCAAACAAAATCTTTAACCATAACCGGCCAAATACGATCTTTGATCTTTAAATCGGTTGCCATTCGGTATTCAATAAAAAATTCATCGTCGCGATAGGCTAATTTTTTTAAACCCCTTAATAAATTAAAGTCATACTTAACAGCGCATCCTAAAATACTGTTGACTTGTGGCAAACGAATCCATTCTCCGCTATTTACCTCTGTTTCCTTTCCGAAATCTTCGGTTTGTACTTTTATGGCTTTATCTCTCTTTGATAGTAATAATATATTCCCGCTTTGTTTTATAACATTGTAATTTTCGAAAAGTGAAACAACGGAATAAAATTCATCATTAAGAAAATAAGAATTATCGATTCCATATAAAAAATCATTTTGACTTCCGCCGTGCCAAACAATATGATCAGGCGCTTCTTTAGAGGCAAAATAAACAGCAGTTTTTTTGTCAAAGTAAGGCGACATCTTCAGGCTTTGTAAATACGGCCGCGGTTTCCAGTTGCGAAGTTTATTGGCTTCAACATAAAGCAGATCCCACGGAAAAAAATCTACGGTTCCATTTTTAATTTCTGTGAGAATTCCGGCATCTAATTTATTTGTATAACTTAAATTTGTATTGGATTGACTGATACATTTAGCTTTATACTTTGAGTGATTAATTAAATAGTTTGAAACGTTCGTTGGTCCGTTAGGAATGCTAATTATAAAATCGCTGTAATCTCTTTTATTGCTCAAGTTACCGTAATAGCAGAAAAAACTAAGGATCAATAAAGGAAAAGTGTATTTCGAAATATTTTTGTAGAACAGAACTGTAACACAAATTATTAAAACCAAAATTAAGAGAAAGCCATGATAATGTGAATTATCCATTCTTATTAAGCTATGCGTATATCCTGTATATAAAAGCAACATCGCCATTAACCAAAATAATTTAAACCTCTCATCCTTATTAATAAAAAACACAGAAATGAACGATAAGCAGCATATTAATAATAAAAATATGTTATCAGCGGTATTGTAATAAGCACTGGTTTCGTTATAAATTATAATATTTTGATAATAGGTTGCGAGCGATTGAATAATTGGGGTAAATCCTCTGAAGAGTATGAGTCCAATGCCGAGCCAAATGAAAAGGTTTGTGAAAAATAACTTTAAGAATAATTTAAAATCAATTTTTTTAGCAAGTAAACCCGAATAAATTAAGAAAGCACCTTGAAAAAGAACACCTGATAACCCAATTGAACATTTACAATAATAACCTATAGCTGTAAACGAACTTATAACAATAAGGTAAAGGAATTTAGTATCGAAATAATAAAGCATTAAAAACAAAATAAGAATAATATTAAAATAAGCTTCACCATTATACATTGTGAAACAACAAAGTGTGAATAAAACAAAAGCAATTTTTTTATCGACTCCTAAGAGCTGTGATAATTTGAAAAGGCCAGATCCCAAGGTAAATTTCACGAGTATTTGAAAGAAACTCCCTATAATTATTAACGAGCCATAACAAACAGGGTAATTTAAAAAAGCCAAAGGCCCGTAAGTAAAAGTAATTTTATCAAGTTGTCCGGGATGGAAGTTTAAGAGGTAACTAAATGCCCAGTAATAAGCACTATCAAGTCCTGAGCTTATCGTATGATCCTGATAACTCAGGGTAAGTACGGAAATTGCAAATAAAATGAGGTAATTAAGTCCTTTATTTTTAAAACTATTCATCTTATTCGTAATTTTACGTAAAATTAAACAAATTAATGAGCGTTTACGATAAATACGAAGCAGTTATTGGATTAGAGTGTCACGTACAGCTTTTGACTAAAACCAAAATGTACAGCAACGACGCTGCTGAATATGGTGCTTTGCCCAATACAAATGTTAGTGTAATTACTTTGGGTCACCCGGGAACTTTGCCTATGGTAAATAAACGCGCTATTGAATTTGCTGTTAAATTGGGTATTGCTACTAAGTCGAAGATCAGAGAAGAGAACGAATTCGCGCGGAAAAATTATTTTTACGCCGATCTTCCGAAAGGTTATCAGATCACACAGGATAAAACACCGATCTGTACGGGTGGACATGTAAGTTTTAAAATGAAGGATGGTTTGGAAAAGCAAATTAATCTTACGCGTATTCACATGGAAGAAGATGCCGGAAAAAGTATGCATGATATAGATCCTTTTGAAACATTGATCGACTTAAACCGTGCAGGAACTCCATTATTAGAAATTGTAACAGAACCTGATTTCAGAAGTGGGGAAGAAGCTTATGCTTATTTGAATGAAGTGAGAAAATTAGTTCGTTACCTTGATGTTTGCGATGGGAATATGGAAGAAGGTTCTTTACGTTGTGATGCAAATATTTCCGTTAGAATAAAGGGCACGAAAGAATACGGTAAACGCACAGAGGTAAAAAACATGAACTCGTTCCGTAACGTACAACGCGCTATTGATTTTGAAATTCACCGTCAAATAGATGTGATCGAAGCAGGCGGAACAATAGCTACGGAAACCCGAAGTTTTGATGCGGTTAATGATAGTACTTTTAGCATGCGAAGTAAAGAGAGTGCAAATGATTATCGTTATTTCCCTGAGCCGGATCTGCAACCGGTAATGGTGACGAATGAATACATTGAAACTGTAAGAAAAAATTTACCACCGCTTCCGAATGATCTGCATGCAAAATATGTGAACGAATTAAAGTTAGGCGAGTACGATGCAAATGTTTTGACTGAATTAAAGGAAGTCGCTTTATATTTTAACGAACTCATTACTTATACAAAAAATTACAAAGCTGCAGCGAATTGGGTAATGGTAAATGTGAAATCTTTTTTAAATGAAAATGCTTTACATATTGATAATTTTCCCGTTAAACCAAAAGCCATTGCAGATATTATTACTTTAATCGATGCGGGTAAGATCGGACATACGGCAGCATCTCAAAAATTATTTCCTGCTTTAATTGCAAATCCGACAAAAAGTGCCGAATCGTTAGCAACAGAATTAGATATCATCCAAAACAGTAACAGCAACGAAATTCAAATTCTGGTTGAACAAGCTGTAAATAAATTTCCCGAAAA
>JANYCL010000438.1 GCA_025360355.1 Sphingobacteriaceae bacterium | reverse complement strand
TTTAAATTATTTTCATTTTGAAAAACTAACAGATCAGGCTTCACACTCAGATCAGCTAAACCTGTTGAAACATTTGGAATTTGCCACGAAAAAATTCTTGTCTTTGCGCCGCTTAATAAATATTCTCCTGTATGCCAGAATGTAATTCCATCCGGATCTAAAGAAGTTTGTGAATAATCACCATAACGGTTAAAACCGGTTTGCGATGTTGTTCCTGCAATTGCTGTTGTTTCAGTATAGGTCATTAATCCTAATGGATCACCGGCATTTCTTCCTGTGTAACGTAAGGATGGAAAAACAGTTCCACTCGAAACTGCATAAGCCATTCCAATACTTCCATTATCATCCATTGCAATACTTGCCATCCATCTGTTATGAAGATCCGGTGCGTATGTTGCTTCCTGATAAATAGTCCAAACTCCTGTACTCGAGTTTTGTCTTAATTCATACCATCTTATTCCTACTTGTTTTGTTACAGTGTTCACGATAACTGCATTATTAAGTAAAACAGTATTATATCCAACCCAACGCCTGTATTGTGCACGGTACATAAATACTTCCGAGATGGCATCTAATTTTTGTGCAGTTCCCGGTTGTGAAACATCGTCCCATGTTGAAGTAAAACTTACGTTGAAAGGTGTAGTAGGTAAACTTTGGTCTAAAATTAAAGTTGAATTACTTGGCGTAATCCAATCTGCAGTAAATTTAAAAACATGTATTTGATCTGTTCCTCCTGTCGACCAGGTATCATCTTCAAAAATAAATAACGGACAAGGCGTGCCGTAAGGCGGTAATGTTCCATCGGCATCAGCAGGTAATGCTGAAAAAAAACCGTTGTTAGAAATTGTTGGTGCAACTAAAGAGATCATTCCTGCAGTTGGATTTCCTGCTAACATTTTTGTTCTATCGAACACTGCTAATTTTTGTGGTGAATTCAAATTGGCTGTGCAATAATATCCATCTGCCCATACAGAAAATTTAGGATAGTCAGGAAAATTTCCAGGATCCACAACAAATGTATAAGTATAATATGAACCTAAAGGATTTGAACCGGTAGAAATTGCGACTAAAATCTCATCAGCACCATTGAATTGCTGAATAAACCAGCGATCAGCATATTTATCGTACAACACAACAGGATCTCCATCATTTGTACTGCCGGTCCAAAGTGAACTTAAACTAAAAGGACCTCCAAGAAGTGCTCCTGTTTTATTATATACAGCATATTTTAAATTTACTCCCTGCACAAAATTTGCAGTCCCGGCTGCGCCTGAAGGATCAGGAGGACTGGCATTCCCTGTAGTTCCTTGCCAATTTACTATTGGGGAAGATAATGCTTTTGTTCCCATGCTCGATTGTGCAACGGGATCCACAACGAATTGTTCCGGTTTTTTATAATGCTGATGTGGTTTTCTTCTTATTTTTATCTCTTCCTTTTCGGAATCTTCCATATCAACTTCATTAGCAATGGCCATTTCGCTTAATGGTTTGGAAATAGCAAAGCCATTACAAGGCTTATACTCTACGATAACTCCTTCAACTTTTTGGGCTTTCGAGATCAAACATAAAGCCGCGCAGATCAGTGTAAATTTTATTTTCATTTGAGTAAAATTGTTATTACTAAGTAACACATTTTTATTTAATAAATCAAATGCTTTTGGTACCTTAGTACCTGTATATTTTAATAATGTATAAAAAACTTTTAACTCACTTATTCCTAGTTGTTTTTTGTGTGCCCGTTTGTTTTTCACAGCAAAAAGACACCATTATTTTAATGAATGGAAATTTGGTTGTAGAACAGGTTATTGATACCCTTTTAGGATCTGTTACAGCCCGTGATTCAAAACATCTCAAAAAAAAATTACATTATGAATACGATGATGTGTATGGTATATTTTATTCCGGAGGTTCTAAAAGATATTATTACAGTCAGGATACCGCTCGTTATCTTTGGTTCACGAGAGATGAAATGGGATATTTTGTAAAAGGCGAACGCGATGCACGGAAAGGTTTTAAAGCAAACGGCGCAATGATCGGTGGCGGACTTATTGGTTTTGTTAGTGGTGCCTCAGGCACGTTTTTCGCACCGCTTGCACCATTTGGTTTTATGGCTATCACAGGAATTACAAAAATAAAAATAAAACATAAAACTGTTTCAAATCCAATTTACATTGATAGTGATGCCTATATTTTAGGATATGAACGCACAGCGCGATACAAACGAAAAATAAAATCAATATTGGGCGGAGTAGTTGGCATAGCTTTAGGCTATACCTTTTACGGAATTTTTCATAATTCATATCCAACAGAATATCAAAACGGGAAATTTATTTATAAGTGATCATGCAAAAAAAAGTTTTATTATTGGGAAGCGGAGAATTAGGCAAAGAATTAGTAATTGCCTTACAACGACTCGGACAATACGTTATCGCAGTTGATAGTTACGAAAGCGCTCCTGCCATGCAAGTTGCACATGCATTTGAAGTTATTAGTATGTTAGATGGAGATGCTCTCGATAAAATTGTTGCCAAACACAAACCGGATCTTATTGTTCCTGAAATTGAAGCGATACGTACTGAACGTTTTTACGATTACGAAAAACAAGGTATAACAGTTGTACCAAGCGCGAAAGCCGCCAACTTCACCATGAACCGTAAAGCGATCCGCGATCTTGCAGCAAAAGAATTAAAATTAAAAACTGCTAATTACCAATACGCAACCACTCTTGAACAATTTACAAAAGTAGTAAAAGAAATTGGAATTCCCTGCGTGGTAAAACCTTTGATGAGCAGCAGCGGGAAAGGACAAAGTCTTGTAAAAACAGAAAATGATATTGAGAAATCATGGAATTACGCAATGGAAGGTTCGCGCGGCGATTATAAAGAAGTAATTATTGAAGAGTTCATAAAATTTAATTCTGAAATAACTTTACTTACTGTTACACAAAAAAATGGTCCGACTTTATTTTGTCCGCCAATTGGTCACCGACAAGAACGCGGCGATTACCAAGAGAGCTGGCAGCCTTGTGCAATAA
>JANYCL010000404.1 GCA_025360355.1 Sphingobacteriaceae bacterium | reverse complement strand
CCGAAAACAAAAAAATATATTGATCTGATCAAGAATTTAAACATGGATGGCAAAAAAACATTATTGGTTTTAGGAACTCCTAATAGCAATGTGTATTTATCGTCACGCAATCTTTTAAAAGCGAAAGTGGTTAATGCATCTGATCTTAATACATATGATATTTTGCATGCTGATAATTTAATTTTATCAGAAAGTTCAGTTAAAGTAATTGAAACAATTTTAAATAAGTAAAATGGGAATTTTAATTAAACCTATAATTACCGAAAAGATAACTTCTCAATCTGAAAAGTTAAATCGTTATGGTTTTGTAGTAAGCAGAGAATCCAATAAATTGGAAATTAAAGCTGCGGTAGAAAAAATGTACGGTGTAAAAGTTGCTTCTGTAAATACGCAACAATACATTGGTAAAGTTAAATCACGTAACACAACCCGTGGTGTAGCTGTTGGTCGCGTTAACCGTGGCAAAAAAGCTATTGTAACTTTAAAACAAGGTGAAGTAATTGATTTTTACGCAAGTATTTAATTAGTAAAAGAAATTTAAAATGGCATTAAAAAAGTATAGACCGTTAACACCAAGTTTGAGATATAAAATATCTTCAGACAATAAGGATATTACAGTTGATAACCAACCTGAAAAAAGTTTGGTGACTTCAACTAATAAACGTTCTGGTGGACGTAACAATTCCGGTAAAATGACTATGCGCTACATTGGTGGTGGTCACAAAAAACAATACCGTATCATCGATTTCAAACGTGATAAAGACGGAATTGAAGGAACTGTTTCAACTATCGAGTACGATCCAAACCGTACAGCGCGTATCGCTTTAATCGTTTACAAAGACGGTGAAAAACGTTACATCATTGCGCCACAAGGTTTAGAAGTTGGTAAAAAAATTATGTCAGGAGCAAAAGCATTACCTGAAGTTGGTAATACAATGTTCTTATCTGATGTTCCATTGGGAACTATCATTCACAATATTGAATTACGTCCTGGTCAAGGTGCAGCATTAGCACGCAGCGCAGGTTCGTATGCACAATTAACTTCCCGCGAAGGAAAATATGCAGTATTACGCATGCCGTCAAGTGAAGTTCGTATGATCTTAATTACTTGTAAAGCAACAATTGGTGCAGTTTCTAATCCTGATCATAACCTTGAAGTTCATGGTAAAGCAGGTCGCAAACGTTGGTTAGGTGTTCGTCCTCGTACAAGGCCGGTAGCAATGAATCCTGTTGATCACCCTATGGGAGGTGGCGAAGGTCGTGCTTCTGGTGGTCATCCACGTTCACGCAAAGGTTTACCTGCAAAAGGATTTAAAACACGTTACAAAGCAAAAGCAAGTAACAAACACATTATAGAAAGAAGAAAAAAATAATTAATAACGTTTACTGGTCACAACAGTAATGTTGGGATTCAAAACTAAAAAAGAAAAAAAATGGCAAGATCACTAAAAAAAGGACCCTTTATCGACCACAACCTTGCAGGTAAAGTTGATAAGATGACCGCAAGCGGTAAAAAAACGGTTATTAAAACTTGGGCACGCCGCTCAACTATTCCACCGGAATTTGTAGGGCTTACATTTGCTGTACATAATGGTGCTAAGTTTATTCCGGTTTATGTAACTGAGAATATGGTTGGACATAAATTAGGTGAGTTTGCACCAACGCGTGTGTTTAAAGGTCACGCTGGTCACAATAAAGGAGCTGCCGCAACACCGTCAAATCCTCAAAATAAATAGTCTATAAAAAGCATTAAGATAAATTACAATGGGTAAAAGAAAAAGATTAGTAGCAGAGGCACGCAAGGAAGGGAATAAGACATCTTATTTCGCTAAATTGAATAACTGTCCTACATCACCTCGTAAAATGCGTCAGGTTGCAGATTTAGTTCGCGGCATGGACGTGTATAAAGCATTAAGCGTATTAAAGTTTAACACTCGTGAAGCTTCAGGACGTTTAGAAAAATTATTAAAATCGGCTATCGCTAACTACGAAGCAAAAACTGAAACGAAAGTTGAAGAAAATACTTTAGTAGTTAAATCAGTAATGGTTGACAGCGGATTAATGGTTAAACGTTTGCGTACTGCGCCTCAGGGTCGTGGTTACCGTATTAGAAAACGCACAAATCATGTGACATTAGAAATTGGTACAAAAACTTTAGATAAAAAATAAGATGGGACAAAAAGTTAATCCGATAGGTTTTCGTTTAGGAATCGTTAAAGGTTGGGACTCTAACTGGTACGGTGGAAGAGATTATTCTGAAAAATTGATAGAAGATGAAAAGATCAGAACCTATTTAAAAGCGCGTCTTGCAAAAGGAAGTATTTCTAAAATTGTAATTGAGCGTACATTAAAATTAGTTACAGTAACTATCAATACAGCTCGTCCGGGTATCATTATCGGAAAAGGTGGTAAAGAAGTTGATAAACTAAAAGAAGAGATCAAAAAATTAACTAAAAAGGATATTCAGATTAACATATTTGAAATAAAACGTCCGGAAACTGATGCGCGTATTGTTGCAGATAGCATTGCGCGTCAAATTGAAGGTCGTATTTCATTCCGTCGTGCAGCAAAAATGAGTATGGCATCAACCATGCGCATGGGTGCAGAAGGAATTAAGATAAAAGTATCAGGTCGTTTAAGTGGTGCTGAGATGGCACGTTCTGAAGGCTACAAAGAGGGGCGTACTCCGTTACATACGCTTCGTGCTGATATTGATTACGCAGTTGCAGAAGCTCACACATCTTACGGCCGTATTGGCGTAAAAGTTTGGATCTGTAAAGGCGAGATTTTTGGTAAGCGTGATCTGTCACCAAATGTTGGCTTAGCAAAAGAAAAGAAAGGTCCTCCTTCACCAAAATTCGGTGGTGGAAAGAAAAAAGGTAAAAGAGAAGATAAATAATGAAGTAGAATAAATTCACTTCATTATAGAAAAAAACAAGAATTAAAGATTTTATACAATGTTACAACCGAAAAGAACGAAGTTCAGAAAATGCCAGAAAATGAAAATGAAAGGCAACGCCAAACGTGGCGATCAGTTAGCCTTTGGTTCATTTGGAATAAAAGCTGTTGAAGGCACGTGGGTAACTGCGCGTCAGATCGAAGCTGCCCGTATCGCGATTACCCGTTTCATGAAACGTGAAGGTCAAGTATGGATCCGCATTTTCCCTGACAAACCAATTACTAAAAAACCGGCTGAGGTTCGTATGGGTAAAGGTAAAGGTGCTCCTGAATATTGGGTTGCTCCTGTAAAACCAGGACGTATTTTATTTGAAGCAGAAGGTGTTCCTATTGCAGTAGCAAAAGAAGCATTGCGTTTAGCAGCACAAAAATTACCGATCGTTACAAAGTTTATTGTTAGAAGAGATTACAGCGCTAACGAAGCATAAAAAGAATTAAAAATGGAAAATAAAGAAATAAAAACATTATCTGACCAGGAATTGGTTGATAAAATTAAAGAAGGTAAAGAAGCGTATGGTAAATTAAAATTAAACCATAATGTTTCTCCTATCGAGAATCCGATCAAGATCCGTGATTCACGCAAAACAGTAGCGCGTTTACAAACAGAAGCTACTAAACGTAAAAAAGCAGTAAAATAATTAAGATACCATTACAATGGAAGAAAGAAATTTAAGAAAAGAAAAAACAGGTGTTGTTACCAGCAATAAGATGAACAAATCTATTGTTGTTGCAGTTATGCGTAAAGTAAAACATCCTAAATACGGTAAGTTCGTAAATAAAACTTCGAAGTTCGTTGCACACGACGAAAAGAACGAGTGTAATATCGGCGATACCGTTAGCATTATGGAAACACGTCCGTTAAGCAAAACAAAGAACTGGCGTTTAGTTGAGATCTTAGAAAGAGTTAAATAATTTTTGGAACTAGAATTAATAAAAAAGTAAAATGATACAAACCGAGTCAAGATTATCTGTAGCCGACAATAGCGGAGCCAAAGAAGTGTTGGTAATTCGTGTTTTAGGTGGTACCCGTAAACGTTATGCTTCCATAGGCGATAAAGTGGTGGTTACAGTTAAGCATGCAATGCCATCAGGCAACGTAAAAAAAGGAACAGTAAGTAAAGCTGTAATTGTTAGAACAAGAAAAGAGATCCGTCGTCAGGATGGTTCTTATATCCGTTTTGATGATAATGCAGTAGTGTTATTAAGCGGAACAGATGAAATTCGTGGTACACGTATTTTCGGACCAGTTGCCCGTGAATTACGCGATAAACAATTTATGAAAATTATATCATTAGCACCGGAAGTGCTTTAAAAAAAAGATATCATGTCAAAGTTAAAATTAAAAAAAGGCGATACAGTAAGAGTGATCTCCGGCGAATCAAGAGGCCAGGAAGGTAA
>JANYCL010000368.1 GCA_025360355.1 Sphingobacteriaceae bacterium | reverse complement strand
TATGATCGTCAAGGTTGGTGTCCTGGTCAATATTCATTATTAAAAGAATATAATGTCACGCCTTACCAAATTTGATTACATTCTAAAACATTTCTTGGTGGAGTTCCAACAATAAATAAAAAATCAATGTCCATTTGTTCTTGCCATTCACCACCGAGTGTCATTAAAAATCTTTTTTTACCTTTTAATAAAGGTGCGTAATCACTCATATCAAAATACCATGTTTTACCTGTCATTCCAAAATCTAAACCAATTCCATAAGGTGTAACAAACGACATTAACTCGATGTAATAAGGATTGCGGTTAAAATAATTAAGATTGCTAATTGTAATTGTGCCTTGCGGAGTGGAAGCAATTGTTCCTGTAAGCGCGCCGGTATTACCATCGTAAATATTTAGTGGTGTTGCGCTGTAATAATTATTTGTAGAAACTAAAGTCACAACATCATTTGCCATTGGTGTTACAGTTGCATTTGAGGTGATGGAATATTGCTGTACTATGTTTGGATTGCGTGCAATGGAATCTTTACTGATGACGGTATTTGTTGTAATTGAATAAACACCTTGAACAAAAGTAATGTTTGGTTTTACATTGGTTTCATAAAACATCCTAGTTAATTTATTTCCTCTGTCGAACGACCATACAACATTTGTTCCGGTTGAGGTTACTGAGTTTTTTGTATCATTTACAATTGATCCTGTGCCTTCATCCAATTTATAATAAGCAAGAAGATTACTGTAGTAAGGATGTGTCGGTAAAATAGGAGAATTCATAATTGCTTTAACATCCGCTAAAGCAAATTCTTTATTCCAAATTGTTAAACCGTTTACTTTCCCTTTATAATTATTAGCAAGCGTAGCATCTTTTCCCAATATCATATTCATGATAGAAATTAATTTTGATTTTCCGGGTGAGATCGACCATAATGCACCATTCAAATAGATCCGCATCCAACCTGAAACTGTATTTTTTGTGAAAGCCCAATGATTCCATTGTCCGCCTTGATTAACAGACGTTGAAACTTTATTCATACGATCAAAACCACCGGCGCTGAATCCACAATCAAAATAAACATTATTGTCGCTCCATGGTAAATGCATATTTAAAGTCCTGTCGTTTGGATTTGTCGCCCAGCCATAAAGAACAGAAGTATTTGCAGGCATTAATGTTTTATCGCCGTAAGCCCAGAACGAAACAGTTATTTCGTTGCTGATAGTATTAAAAAAAGTTGTGTTAATATTAATATGACCATTCGCTTCCAGATCTACTGCATAATTATTATTTGCATACAATGCGCTCACAGATGGAGTGGTAACTCCGTTGAAAATAATTGGTGTGCTTGGGTTTGAATTGGTGAAAGAGCAATCAATAATTAAATTACTTGTTCCGTTCCATGTAAATGGTGTGAAAAATTGAATTCTGTTATTTCCATTAACAAATGTATAATTTGAATTATATACGTTCGTAAAAGTATTAAGTGTTAATGTTGCCGAACTGAGTGCTGTTAATGTTGTATGTTGAATGCTAAGACTAAAAAAATTAGCAGTTCCTCCTGCATTTGCAACATTTAATATCAAACCATCAATATTTCCGGCAGTGAATCCTGCTGCAGTAAGTTCAGCCGCTGTATAAAGTAATTGTGATCGGCCCGATTTTTCATTTGTCTTTAAAAAATTTGGGATAGAAGTGATTCCTGTTCCAACTGTATATTGTGTTTCTGAAGTGATGGAATTTAAAGTAACATTGGTCTGACTATAATTATAATAATCATAAGGCTGAAGAGTAGTGTAAGGAAAAACTGTTCCGGTGAAATTTGAAACAATATAATTAGGAGCTGTTTGCGGACTTAATTCGATGCGTGATGAATCAGCAATATATGTGTTGCAAGAATAATCCCATTCGCCGCAACCTAAATTACGTTGAGATGAAGTAGAAACTAATCCATTTTTACAGCGCATATTATAACGCATGATTATTTTCTCGTAAGTCGTGCTGTTATTTGGGAATTGAATTGCAGTATCACGCGTCGCGCTTCCGTACTTAAATGTTTTTACAACAATTGTATCGCCGGTTACTTGGGCAAAACTTTTTGTACCGAATAAAATGAGCAGACAAACTATAATTTTCTTCATTATTTTTTAATTTATAAGTAAAGATAGCTAAATCGATTTAACATTGGAGGATTATTTATCAAGAAAAGCCATTTCCGGGACCAATTTTGATGCAATATTGTAAAGCAAACGCCTAAATATTTTTAGGAGAAGAAGAATTCTCTGTAACCTTTTTCTTTTTCAAATATTATATGTGGGAATGCGATTTACTTTTTACATATTTATTTTTGGGACAATTAGTTTGCAATCGCAGGATAACTTCAACAGTGTTTTTGATCCTCCTGTTGATCCGTGCGGCGGTGTACTAATGTTAAATAAAAGACCTGTACCTCAAGCTTACAACCGTGAAGCTGATATGGCTTGGGAAAAAAGAGTTTGGCGTGAACTGGATCTGCGTGATAGATTAAATCAACCATTGTATTATCCAACTGATAATCAGCCGTGCCGTATTTCTTTATTTCAATTAATAACGAAACATATTTTAACAGGAGAAATTGTCGCTTTTGGCGATGAAGAATTTTACAGACCGCTTTCTTTAAGCGAAGCAAGAAGCAAATTAGTACAGCAGCAGGAGATCAAAGAAGTTATTTATGATTCAATTGGAAATGAATATGAAACTTTAGTCAAAAGTTTTGATTCAACTTCAATTTTCACTAGCGTAATAAAAGTCAGGATGAAAGAAGATTGGTATTTAAATTCCGGTCGCTCAAACGTTGAAGTTAGAATTGTTGCTTTAGCATTTTATGAATATGTTGAAGAGAAAGATGCTTACAAGGAATTGTTTTGGGTGTTCTTTCCTGCCATAAAACCAATTTTAGCAAAATACAGAGTGTTCAATCCAAGAAATATGGAAGACTACAGTTCTTTTGATGATCTGTTTGCCAGAAGAGAATTTTCAAGCTTGATCATAAAAGAAACAAATGTGTACGATCGTTACATTGCAGATTATTGTAAAGGAATTGATGCGTTGATG
>JANYCL010000323.1 GCA_025360355.1 Sphingobacteriaceae bacterium | reverse complement strand
TTATTGGAATTTATTTTTAAACGTGTAGTATTTAAATCGGCACCATAAATGTTCAGATTCGAGAACGACATATTTTTTTACGCTTTTGCAGCATTGCCTTTAATGCTGTTGATCTTCATGTGGTATTTATTATCCATTAGAAAGCAATTAAAAAAATTAGGAGAATACAATTTAGTGAAAGAATTAATTCCCGATGTATCGAGATCTAAAAAGATCACTAAGTTTATTTTATTAATGTTAGCATTCAGTAGTTTAATATTGGCCTTATGTAATTTACAAACAGGAAGCAAAACACAGGAAGTAAAACGCGAAGGCGCTGATATTATTGTTTGTTTGGACGTTTCTAATTCAATGCTTGCGCAGGATCTGTCGCCTAACCGTTTAGAGCGCGCTAAATTTGCCCTCGAGAAAATGATCGACAAATTGCAGGGCGACCGTTTAGGTATTGTTATTTTTGCAGGAGAAGCATACACTCAGTTACCGATCACAACCGATTATAGCGCAGCGAAATTATTTTTAGGAGGTATCAATACACAAATGGTGCCAACGCAGGGAACAAACATTGGTGCCGCTATCCGAAAAGCGTTAGAAGGATTTAGTAAGGATCTTGAAAAAAATAAAACAATTGTTATTATTACAGATGGTGAAAATCACGAACCGGAAGCTGTAGAAGCTGCAGAGGAAGCAGCGAAGGCTGGAATTTTAATTAATTGCATCGGTGTTGGTTCAGAAAATGGAGTTCCTATTCCAATGGTGACGAATGGCGTTGTTAATGGATACAGAAAGGATAAAGATGGCAATACGGTTGTTACGAAATTAGATAAAGCAGTATTACAGGAAATAGCGGGCAAAACAGATGGTATTTTTGTGCAGGCAACAAATGCCGATATTGGTCTGAACGCAATATTAGATAAGTTAGCACAGTTAGACAAAAAACAAATTGATACTAAAATGTATACTGATTATGAAGATCAGTTCCAATGGTTTTTAGGTTTAGCGTTACTTTTCTTCATTCTCGAATTTTTTATCAGCGAGCGCGTTAGTAATTGGTTCAGGAAATTTTTTGCACACATTTTAAGATCAAATAAAACAAGTGCGGGCGCAATGATATTAGTATTGTCATTTTCTTTTGCAACAAAAGTTTCGGCCCAAAAAGAAAGGGAATTACTTTATAATGGTAATAATAATTATCACAGCGGAAAAAATGTCCAAGCCATAAATCAATATAGAGAGGCTTTGAAAATTAGTCCGGGTTTAAAGAAGGCGAATTTTAATTTGGGTGATGCAATTTATAAAGAAGCCGTTGGAATTAAAAATTCAAAAAGCAAAGAGCCCATTATGGGAATGAAACCTGATTCATTGGCGAATTTGATGTTGGATGAAGCTGCATCGCAATTCGATGTGGTGTCACAAACAGTTTCCAATAAAGACACTTTGCATAAATCGTTACATAACATGGGTAATTGTCGTTTAAAGCAACAAAATTATCAGGGAGCGGTTGATGCCTATAAAAAATCATTGAAAGTAGATTGTAAAGATGAGGAAACACGATACAATTTAGCATACGCGCTAAAGAAATTGAAAGAGCAGCAAAAGAAGGACAAGAACAAAGATAAAGATCAGCAAAAACAAAATCCGCAAGACCAACAACCGCAAATGTCGAAAGAGCAAGCAGAACGTATGCTGAATGCTCTTAAAAATATGGAGCAAAAATTGCAAGGCAAGAAAAAGAAAGGTGATGGAGAGAAAGTGAAAACTGAGAAAGACTGGTAGTAATTTGCGTCTTAGCGAGAACCAATAGTGTAGAATGAAAATAAAAGGAAATAGAAATGTAATGGCTGCAATGTTTAGCGTTGTGGCTTTATTATTTTCTGTTTCTTCAATTCACGCGCAAAAAATATCTGTTCAGGTTAGTGCTAATAAAGTTCAGGTTGGAGCAGCGTTTCAGGTTATGTTTACCGCTAATGCGCAGCCTTCAACCTACACCCCTCCAAATTTTAATGGCTTTGATGTTTTCTCAGGACCAAATGTTAGTCAGAGTACACAGATCATGAATGGAAGCATGTCGCAATCATTTATGATATCCTTTTTGATCGCTGCTAAGAAGGAAGGTAAATTGCAGATCGGACCAATGCAAATGGTTATTAACGGACAGAATGTAGCAAGCACGCCTGTACCGATCGAAGCAACAAAAGGTGCGGTTCCTCCCGGACAACAGCAATCAGCACAATCCGGTCAAAATCAAAATCCAGCTGAGCAAGATACAAAAGTGAGTGGTGATGAAGTATTTGTAAAAACTACTGTTAGCAAAACAAAATGTTACATTGGAGAACAAGTAATGGTAACGCAAAAAATTTATTCACGTTTGGATCTGAGAGGTTTTCAGAATATTAAATTTCCTTCTTACAATGGTTTTTGGTCGCAGCAGCCTGAAGGTGTTCCAAATGTTCAATTACAAATTGAAAATTTAGATGGTGTAAATTATTATGTTGGCGAATTCAATAAAACGTATATTTTTCCTCAGCGCACCGGGGCTTTAACTATTGATCCCACAGAAGTGGAATGCGTGGTAAGAAAACAAAGCAATAAAAAACCGCGTAATATTTTTGAGCAGTTCTTTGGTGGCAGTGCGTTTGAAGATGTTGTTGTAAAAGCATTCAGTAAAAAAATTAAGATCGATGTAATGGATGTTCCGGAAGCGGATAAGCCTTTGAATTTTTCAGGTGGTGTTGGAAGTTTGAACTATAAAGTGGAAGCGAATAAACAAAGCTTAAAAGCAAACGATGCGTTTAATTTAAAGATCACAATAAGTGGTCGTGGTAATTTAAAATTATTAGAAGCTCCTAAATTAACTTTGCCGCAGAGTTTTGAGAGCTACGAACCAAAAGTAACTGAGAATATTTCTAATACCGGGGGAGTAAGCGGTTCTAAAACTTATAATTATTTAATTATTCCAAGAGACCCGGGTGATTTTGTTTTAAGCGGATTGGATTTCAGTTATTTTGATCTTGATAAAAAGAAATACGTTACAATTCCTTCTCCTGAAATAAAAATAACGGTTAAACCTGGCGATGGAAAAAGTAATGCAAGCGCACAAGTATTTGATCATTTAAAACAGGAAATAAAAGAAACTGAGAACGATATACGGTTTATTAAAAAAGGAGAATTCGTTTTACAGAAAGGCGACGCTGAATTTTTTAATTCTTCTGCCCATTTATTTTTAATATCCTTACCCCTAATTTTATTTGCCGGTGCTATTGGTTACCGCTCATATTACATTAAACAAAACAGTGATGTGGTTGCAGTTAAGGGAAGGAAAGCTGCAAGTTTTGCGAAAAAGAAATTAGTGAATGCTGAAAAACAAATGCAACAAAATAACAAGGAAGCATTTTATACAGAGGTGATCAATGCATTAAATAGTTATTTGGGAAATAAATTTAATATTCCGGTGGCTGATCTCTCAAGAGATAACATAACAAAGGAATTACAAAGACGGCAGATCAAACCTGATACGCAAATAAAATTATTTGATACAATTGATCAGTGTGAATATGCAAAATATGCTCCCGGAGCTGTGAGTGGCGATCTGCAATTGGTTTATAAAAATACAGTCGACTTAATCTTGGATATTGAAAGCGAATTAAAGAATGTTTAAAGTAAGAAACATATTTACAATTTTATTTTTGACTGCAACCTCATTTGCATTCGGAAATGACCTGCTTTTAAAAGCCGAAAAAGCTTATGAGAAACGCGAATACAAAAAAGCAATTGAAACTTACGAAATACTAATAAAAGACGGTTACACTTCAGATAAACTGTATTATAACTTAGGAAATGCTTATTACAGAAATAATCAGTTAGGAAAAGCAATTTACAATTACGAGCGTGCTAAAAAATTAAATCCGCACGATGAGGATATAAAAAATAATTTGGGATTGGCTTATACAAAAACCATTGATAAAATTGAAGTAAAGGAGAATTTTTTCATTAGCGCTGTAAAAACAAATGTGCTGAGTAGTTTTACTACTACTTCATGGGCCTGGTTAACAATTGGTGCTGCGTTTTTGTTTTTCTTAATGATGTATTTGTTCATTGCCGGTTCATCTGTGTTCCTGAAACGTATTTCTTTTTTCTCTTCATTGGTTTTGGTAATTGCTTTCCTTATTACTTATTTCCTTGGTAATTCCGCTAAAAAGGCGAAGGAAGAGAATAGTTTTGCTATCATCACTGCTCCGGAAACTAAAGTTCATTCAGAACCAACAACAACGGCAACTTCCAAATTTGGTTTGCATGAAGGCACCCGTGTGCGTATCGTTGAATTAAATGCCGATTGGGTGCTTATCAAACTAGAGAACGGGAATGAAGGCTGGTTGCGTTTGAATGATGTTGGTGTGTTTTAATCTTTTTTGAAATTATCAGTTATCAATTGAATAACGTTTTCCATATTCTTGAAAACGTGTTTGTTTTCAATTCTCTGTACTTTGATCCCTTCCTTTTTTAGATAATTATCTCTTTCCGCATCGTTTTCCAGTCCGTGTGAAGTAAAGTGATCTGCGCCATCCAATTCAATTGCTAATTTCTCCGAAGGACAATAAAAATCTAAAATATATTTCCCTACACCAAATTGCCTTCTGAATTTTCTTCCTTCAAGCTGTCTGTTTTTGATAACCTTCCATAAAGTAATTTCATAAATGGTCATATTTTTTCTCAATTCTCTTCTCTTTTCAATTTGATCAGCAGGATTTGTAATAAATTTTTTCATTAAACACAAAAGTAAATTAATAAAATCACAAATGCGGAGCCTGCCCACCTTTGTGTATTTTTTTACAAAACTAACGGTAACCTGTCTCTCTTTGAGTAATTTTTTACAAAACTAACGGTAGCCTGTTTCTCTTTGAGTAATTTTCTTCACAAAACTAACGGTAGCCTGTCCCCCTTTTGAGGGGGACCCTTGAGTCCCGCCTATTGGCGGGACAAGGAGGGGGTCGTTTGGAACACGAATCTCATTACAATTGAGCCGCCGTTTCTAAGACCCCACCGTCATCAACCAAAGGTTGCTGACACCTCCCCTCAAAGGGGAGGAGGCTGCGGTTGTGTTCATAAAAATTATTTCTGTAATTTAGGACATGCGTTTATTGTTAGCTCTCTTCTTAATTCTGAATCAATTTTCGTTTTCCCAAAACGCAGATCTACGCATTTTAAAAAGCATCAATCAACACGATCATCCTCTATGGGATGAAAGCATGAAAGTGACTTCGGATGGGATTTATCCTTTTATGGTAATTAGTCCGGCGGCTTTGTGGTTAACGGGTTATCTTAATAAAGATGAAACTATGAAACGCAACGGTGTGAAAACTGTAATTGCTATTGGTGTGAATATTGCGATAACGGAAGGATTGAAAGAAAGTATTCGTCGTCCGAGACCTTTCACAACTTATCCTGATGAAATTATTTTGCGCAGAAAAGCTGGTAGATTTTCATTTCCATCCGGACATACGTCATGCGCTTTTGCAACTGCGACTGCTTTAACTCTGAGTACAAAAAAATGGTACGTTGCTGTTCCTGCTTTTGCTTATGCAGGTTTAGTTGGTTATTCGCGGATGCGTTTAGGTGCGCATTACGGGAGTGATGTGTTAGCCGGAATTATAGTTGGTGTTGGAACAAGTTTGCTAACCTGGCAATGCGATAAATGGATCAATAAGAAGTAGGTATCAGGCAATAGCGAATAGGGAATAGTAATTTTAATTTTCATGGAACAACGAATCACATTTTTTACCATTGGGGTTTCCGATCTGGAAGCGATGAAGAATTTCTATAAAGAAAAATTTGGTTGGAAAACCATGAAAGACGAGAATGGGATTGTGTTCTTTAAATTAAACGGATTTATTTTCGGACTATATCCTAAACACGAATTAGCAGAAGATATCGGAGTGAAGAGCGACCCCGAGAAAAACGGGGCAGGTGGTAATGGATTCAAACAATTCTCAATGGCAATTAATTTAAATTCAGAAAAAGAAGTTGATGATCTGTTTGTTGAATTCAAAAAGAAAGGTGTAAACATAATTAAAGCTCCTGAAAAAGTTTTTTGGGGCGGCTATCGTGGTTACGTTGCCGATATTGAAAATAATTATTGGGAATTTGCTTTTAATCCGTTTTTGAAATTAGATGAGGATGGGAATGTAGATTCTCATTCTTAAAGAGATTCCGTGGTGGACAATGTGACAATTTGACGATTCGACAATTTGACAATGGGCATTTGAGTAGATTTTTCTTTGTGTCCTTTGTGTCCTTTGTGTTTGGCTTTGTGTCCTTTGTGGTTAAATTGATAATGTTTAATTAGAGAATGAAGATGTTTAGAATCATAATGTTGTTGGTTGTGTTTGGTGCTAAGCTAAACGGACAAGATTCTTATGTTGTAGTTTTGGGAGTTGCGCAGGATGCCGGTTATCCTCAAATGGGATGTGATAAAGAATGTTGTAATAAAGCATGGAAGAACGATTCTTTAAAACGTTTTGTTGTTTCTCTTGCTTTGGTTGATCCTGCCTCTAAAAAATGGTGGTTGTTTGAAGCTACTCCTGATATAAAAGAACAATTACAATTATTTAAAACACTTACTAAAGGTGAATATTCTTCTTTGCCTTCCGGAATTTTTATTACGCATGCACATATTGGTCATTATACCGGTTTAATGCAGTTAGGAAGGGAAGTAATGAATACAAAAGAAATTCCGGTTTATGTTCAGCCGGGAATGGAAAATTATCTGAAGAGCAATGGACCTTGGAATCAATTAATAGGTTTAGGAAATATTAAACTGGAAATGTGGGATGAGATACGTAACAATGTACAGCTTGATACCGGAATTGTTGTGGAGCCATTTTCGGTTCCGCACCGTGCTGAATATTCTGAGACGGCCGGTTTTTTCATTACAACAAAAACAAAAAAATATCTTTTTATTCCTGACATCGATAAATGGCAGAAATGGGACAAAGAAATTGTGAAAGAAG
>JANYCL010000315.1 GCA_025360355.1 Sphingobacteriaceae bacterium | reverse complement strand
ACTGTTTTTATTTTTGTGAGAATGTTCTGCAGTACAAGTTCATTTTTGGCACTAACCACTTGATAAAGAAATTTAGTAAAGTGGTTACGGTATAAAAGAATGAGAAAAGTATAGATGGGGATCAATACTAAATCAATTAACGAATCAGTAAAGGAACTAAGCGTGTTACCCATCAGATCACTTTCGCCATTTAAGGTTTCCTGCGTTACTTGCTGAATATAATTTTGTTGTTTGTTATAGCTGACATGAAAGCGTTGCCTTATCCAATGCTGAAAATGTTGAAGGTGGATATAAAGATTCGGTTTTATTTTGGCCCAATCGTTAGTTATATCTGAAGCTTGCCAAGAAACTAACATAAGAATAGTGAAGATAGATGCAACGAAACAAACAACCGTAATAAAAACAGCTATAACTTGTGGAAACCTTAATTTTGTGTTTAGAAAGATCACGACCGGCCTCAATAAAATGGCGAATAGGAGTGATAATAAAAGCGGAATTAAAATGTGTTGTCCAAAATAAAGGAGAACAAGGATTATACTAAGGCTAAGTAAAACAAAAGCCAACTTGGCATATCTTGGAAAAGTAAAATTTACTGATTCCATTACTCAGTTTTTTTAGGACTAAGCAAACGTGAAAACAGTTCGCTGGCGATAGATCTAATGCTATCACTATTTTTAGAAACAAGCCCTGTAACTCCCATTTGTAAAAGTGTTCCTAGTAATTGTTTTAATGGATTGGCAGTATTACCAACTGCAGCTTTTTTGGAAAGGTATCCGGCCCCTAAACTTAATACTGTAGTTAAAAGATCGCCTTTTAAATTAGGGAGTTTTGTAAGTTCTTTGATCGTGTTTCCGATTAAATTTACCGGTTTTAAACTTTCGTAAGTAATTTTAAATTGTTCCTTTAACAGATCGCCTTGAACTTTTTGTTCTATTTCTAATAAACGTATAGCTTCTTTTAATTCAGCCGGGGTAGTTATTTTCGCCATCCTGTTTAGTTAAGGATCTGTGTAATTATGGATTCGCTAATGCTTTTCTTTATCCATTTGTGTGCGAAAAAATAAAGTATGATCCCAACAATTCCGTAGAACGCGGCCACACAGAAAAACCCATAATAAGATTTTCCTAAAATATCACCCAGCCATAAGGCGATCCCAACATTTACAATAATGGTAAACATAGAAAGGATAAGAACTACAGAGCCACGCGAAATAAGAGTGGATGCAACATCAGCTGTTTTATCAACCGTTTTAAGCTTAATTAATTCAAGACTGGTTTTTCCAAAATCTTCCGCTCTTGCGAACAAAGGTTCCATGAACATGATCTTATCTTCTGAAGTGGGTTGTGACATTCCGTGTTTTTTTTTGAAGGGATTAGTTTTTAAACAGACTTAATGTCTTTTTTAATTTGGCTTATATTGTTCTTGGTGTTAACAAGAGATTCACCGGCTTCTTCTTTAGCTGCTTCAAATTTTTCCGTAAAACTGTTTATGAGTTCATCCAGCTTTTCTTTTAGATCATCAAGAGATTCTTCTCCTTTTTTGGCAATTTTCTTTCTGGTCTCTGATCCTTTATCCGGCGCAAATAATACACCTAATAATGCGCCAGCGGCTAAACCTGCTAATACGCCTACTAATACTTTTGATGAGCTCATAGTTTTTATTTTAAATGATTTAAATACGATCAAGTGACCGTGATGTAAAGATGACTTTCCTTGTAGCAGGGAATGTTGCGAAATTTTATGATAAAGTTACATTATTCACACATTTTAGTAATCGATCAATTTAAGCTTTCGGAGCAATTTTCGTTCTTTTTTTAAAGTTGCGAAACGGTAGCCCGCATAAACTAAAAATTTGCCTGAACTATAATCAAAAGCAGAATGAGTTATGCCACCAAATAAAAAATAATCAAATAAGCCCATAGTTCCAACAAAATACGACCCATGATCATAACCCGCACCAAAACGAATGTTTAATTTACCTGAACCGGTTATAGCCTGATCAAAACGGGAATTGTTTTCACGGATATATGTAATGCTTTTTCCTCCCAGTCCCTGAACAAGAGAAACTGTAGTGTAACATTTTTTTAGAAATACTAAAGTGTATATATAACCAATGTTTAGTCCGAAATTATGTGTGTGACCTGAACGAATATAAGAAAGCGAATCAAAGCTGCTCTTAAAAGCATCGCTTACAAGTGATGGACTACTATTAACATCGAAATAAGAATAGTAAATACCGTATAAAAAGGACCCTACACTTTTTTTTTGTTTTTCGGTAAATCCAAATGAATTTTTGTAAGAGAATTTTTTATGGTTGGCAATATAATAGGTATTGATACCAATGTTGATAGCGCTGACATCAGCACGGATCTCAAAAGGTTTATCACTTGTATAAGTATCATAAGCCCTTGAGTTCTTAATATAAAAACCAGTATAGTATTGTACGAACAGGTCTGTGGTAATTTTTTCTCCATACAAGCTCAACTGATAATCGCGGTATTTGGTTTGACCTTTATAAGTTGGGTTATCGCCGTAAAGTTTTATCCGTGAATTAATAATAAAAGTGGCCCATCGGGAACTTAAACTAAACCCTAAAGTATATTGGAGATTGGGGACAAAAACTAATTTGTTCCCACTTTCAACATCAATTAATCCAAATCTAAGAAACCGATTAGAAACGGGAAGCGTAACCACAAAACGCTTACTGTATGACTTGATATAAGTAGTGTCGTGTTTTATAGGCCTATCGCGTGTGATTTTAAATACAATACTTCTGTGTATCCACATCCATTTTTCCCAAGCGGTATTATGCGGAATATCCCAAATGGTTTTTACACCTTCACTTTTTTTTATATGGGGTTCCTGCGCGTGGCTGTTCATCCACGAAAATATCAAGTAAAAAAATACTGATCCGAAAAAAATATTTTTCCGCATTTACCTAAGGCCTATTAAACAAATCTACAGCCGTCTGTAATTAAATTATATTTTTCCCCTGGATCAGCCGTAGCAAAACAGCGATCACTGCAATAACCAATAGAATGTGTATTATTCCTCCGGCGTTAAACCCTAAAAAGCCAATGGCCCAGATAACGACAAGTATGACGGCGATCGTATAAAGTATATTTCCCATATTTTTTTGGTTTATTTTTTATTTATTAATGTTTCTGAATTCTGTTCCGTAAGGCGGTATGTTTGTCCCGGTCCGGTATGAATTGCATTTGCTTTTTTTAATGACTAACATAATTTGGTCAGGCTGTATAGTGTCTGAGTTTACCGCGTCAGGCGAATTGGTATTGGTTATTCCTGAAAATTTTCTCATGATCTTTGTATTTAATTTTATTCTCAATTAAAAATGAAAAGCAAAACCAAATGTTGAAACACCTGTAGACAGATCTAAAAACATCCCGACTTTTTTAGTCATATGGTATTCGGCTCCAATATGTGCATCAAGATATAACGGACTAGCACTTGTATACGCGTGTTGGTCGCCATAATATCCATTTTCCCACGTTACACTTCTAAATATAAATCCAACAGAGCCAGCCGCGTAAAAATCCCATTTTGCATTGGCGTGAAATAATTTATCGAAGTAATAAGTTCCTTTAATTCCAACCGGAACAGCAGTTTCTCTATAGTTGTAATAACGAAAATCATTTTTATTTGGATTTCCCCAATAATAAGATCTTTGATAAGAATAGATCCCAACAAAAGGAGCTAATGTAAAATGGTTAGCAACATCAAATTCAAAATTCATAGTTCCAACCGGTACAGTACTCCCAATATATCCATAGTATCCAATACCTACTCCAAGGTTTAATGTTTTGCCGTATTTTTCGTTAGCAGGAATTTCTTCAATTACTTTATCCTGTGCCTGTATGTTTATTCCCGCCGCAGCGAAGAAAAATAGTGATGTAAAGATCAGCGTTTTCATTTTTAGTTTTTAATTAAGTTTTTATTATTTTAATTATTGTAAAACCTGTATCCGATGGTAGCCTGATACCATGCGTTTTTGTAACGTGGTGTAGTTGACGTTCCATCGCCATTATTATTCTGAAGATCCCATCCCGCTCTAGCGCTAAGAATAATGTGTTTCATGGTAACATCAACTCCTCCAACTACACAAAGTGTATTTTTCCGGATATTATCATGCTCGAATTCCGTTTCCTGTGCGATAGATGTGCTAGCGTTTGCAAAAACATCCGTTTGATGGATCAGGTAAGAATATTGCGGCCCTGCAACAATAGTAAAGAATTCACTTGGTTTAAAAGCGAATAATAAAGGCAGATCAATATAAGTTGTAGTACGTGTAAATTTGTAAGTACCACCTAAAATGCGCCCTGTTGCTTTAAATCCTTTTTGTGAGATCAACGCTTCCGGTTGCAAACCAAAGAATTTTCCAATAGGAATTGCAATAAATCCTCCCGCAGCTAAACCAAATTTCGGACTGGCCTGAAATTCTTCGCCTTGTGAATCGTATACGTTCGAGTAATTTGCACCTCCTTTTAATCCGAAAGATAATTTATCGCGGAAATCGGTTGTGTTATCCTGAGCTTTACTGTTTGTAACAGATAAGGCTGTAACGGATGCTAGTATTAAAATTAGTTTTTTCATTTTTTTTTAGATTAGTGATTGATAAAATTTAGTACGATGCTTTTAATTCAACTCTTCTGTTCTTTGCTTTACCTGCAGCTTTTGCATTATCGGCGATCGGTCTTGTTTCACCATAACCTATTGCTGTTAAACGTGTCGCTGAAACACCTTTTGAGATCAAATACTCTCTAACTGTTTCTGTTCTTTGTTGTGAAAGAGTCATGTTATAAGCATCATCACCAACATTATCAGTATGTCCTTCAATAGTTAAGTTAACAGCTTCATTACGTTTTAATATTTCAGAAAGATCATCTAAAGAAGAGTTCGAGATCAATTTTAATTTTGCACTTCCTGTTTCGAAATAAATCTTACTCGCAATTAAAGTTATTTTCTGAATATCTACTTTAGGAATTTCAGGACAACCTTTATTTTCAAGCGTACCTTTTACAGTAGGACAACGGTCTTCTTTATCAGAAACACCATCACCATCCGTATCAGGACAACCTTTGAATGCAAGCGTACCTGCTAATTCTGGACAAAGATCATCTTCATTTACAATTCCGTCTTTATCATTATCCAAAGTACAACCTGTTGCATCAACTTTGTAACCGGCTTTTGTTCCTGCACATTTGTCTTCAATATCGATCACGCCATCTTTGTCAGTATCAGGGCAACCTTTAAATGCAGCTGGTCCAAAAACATCAGGACAACGATCTTCTTTATCAGTGATACCATCCATATCTTTATCCGGACAACCTTTAAGTGCTGCAACACCTGCAACATCAGCACATGCATCTAGGTAATCGGCAATTCCATCACCATCACGATCAAGCGGACAGCCTACCGCATCAACTGAAATACCTTTAGGTGTATTTTCGCATTTGTCTTTTTTATCAGAAACGCCATCGCCATCAGTATCTTTTTGTTTTCCTAAATTAAAAGTAAAACCAACTTTGTGATATAAGTAACCATCATTAGGTCCATGAACTTCACCGTCAATATCATCAGCAGTAGTGTACATAAATGATTCTTCTATTTGAAAAGACATAATAGGATTTAAGCGAAAATTTAAACCACCACCGAAAGATGGTAAAGCATAATCAAAACGTTCTTTATCTTTAAGTGAATGAATGCCTTCATGCATAATGCCGCCTGCACCTAAATATAGGTATGGACGTACTGCCCATTTTGGAGCCAGGATGTTGTAACGTATCAACATGTTGAATGTGTTTGCTCTTACGCGGAAGTGATTTGGTTCATCAGCACTTGTTGTCCATGACGTGCGTGGCTCAGTATTTCCTATTTCGCCACGTGTAAAAAACACAGAAGCGTCAAAATGTTTACCTAAGTAACGTGAAATGGATACACTTGCAAAAGCGTAAGTTGCAGGTTGATCAAAATGGTAAAAGTTCATTCCTTTATCACCGCTGTATTGAGTGATCCCACCGTAAAATCCGATGTTCCATTTTTTTTCATCTGTTTGAGAAAAAGTTGTTGATATAGTTAAACAATACGCTATCAGTAATATTAATTTTTTCATTTTAGTTCTTATAAGTTGGTTTAAAAAATAAATTATTTAACGTTGTTTTTTCCTAAATCTGAAAAAGCATTTCCTAATTCTTCCATATCATGGTTAAATTCAGTTTTAAACGCTTCCCA
>JANYCL010000197.1 GCA_025360355.1 Sphingobacteriaceae bacterium | reverse complement strand
ATGAAACTTGCGTTTGGCTTAGGATCAACAGTAACAGTTGTAGAATAAGTTTTTACGCAATTGAAATTACTTATTCCTGTCAAACTAACCGAGTACGTTCCCGCAGTTGGATAAATGTAAGTAGGATTTGTGCTTGTGCTGTCTGTATTACCGTCCCCATTTACATCCCACATCCAGGAACTTATGTTTCCTGTTGCAATTGTACTTTGATTATTAAAATTGCTTGTGCTTCCCAAACAAACATTCGGTGTGCTGAATAAAATGGTTGGATTCGGATAAACTGATACCGAAGAAGCTAAAATACTTGCACAATTATTATTAGATGTTGCTGATAAAGTCACAATGTAATTTCCGGGAGCAGAATAAATAACCAACGGATTTGTTTGTGTTGAACTCGTGCTGTTACCAAAATTCCAAACATAATTTGTAATTGTATTTCCATTTGTGATGGTTGTATTGTTTGTAAATGTTGTAACTGCATTAAGACAAACATTGTTTCCTGAAAAATTTATTACCGGTAAAGGGTGTATGGTTACTGTTGTTGAATGTGAGTTAACACAATTCGCGTTACTGGATTCGGTTAATATTATAGTGTATGTTCCTGCATTTGCGTAAGTGGAAATTAAATTTTGTGTGGTCGCATCAACAATACCATCACCATTAATATCCCACATCCAGCTTGTGATATTTCCGCTGCTAATTGTGGAAGTATTCATAAAATTACTCGCAACACCTAAACACGAATTTGAAACAGTAAAGTTTGCATTTGGTACTGCATTAACTGTTGTTACATGTTTTATACTGTCTGTACAACCATTACTTCCGGTTATGTTCAGCGTTACGGTGTAATTTCCCGGAGCAGAATAAATATGTGAAGGATTTTGTAAAAGTGATTGTATGGAGGCATCACCAAAATTCCAGTTCCATCCGCTAATATTTCCCTGTGCAGATGTACTCTGATCGTTAAATGTTAATGGTGAGCCCTGACAAATTGTTGTTTGTGTAAACGCTGCAACCGGCGGCGAATATAAGGGCACTAATTTCACAACTGTATCATAACAACCATGATTAGAACCTGTGATCAATGTCACTAAATAAGTTCCCGGACTTGCATAAGTGTGTATAGGACTTACTGCTGTTGATGTAAAACCATCACCAAAATCCCAGGCATTACTTATAATTGCGCCTGAGGAGATACTTGATGTATTATTAAAGTTTGCTGTTAATGTACAAGGACTGCTTGTTGTAGAAAAACCCGCAACAGGTTTTGCATAAGCATAAATAGGATAATAAAATATTGGTCCAACACAACCTGTTACCAATGTTGTTTGAACAGAATAATTAAAACCTGCACCAACAGTAACACATTGATTGGTATTTCCTGTTATGTTACCTCCACTCCATGAATAAGAACCAAATCCTGTTGGAGCACAAATTTGTTTTGTATCTCCCGCGCATAACGAATCTAAAGTTGTTGTTTGAAATGCAACGCAAGACCCATCAATATAAGCATAACCATAATGTCCGCCTAAAGCACAATCGTAAGTTGTAAAACGAATTGTTACTGTTTTACCAATATAACTTGTTAAGTCAACCACAACACTTGTCCAAGGTTTATAAACTACACTTGCGCAATTTGTTGAATTAAAAAAACCGGGAAGATTTTGTCCGGCCGACACATTATAATATGTACAAGGTATTGCAACACCAAAAGTATCTATCATTTCTACTGTAAAAGCAGGTTGGTCAGCAACTGAGTGACCGGGATCTTGAAATACTACTGCATATTTATATGTGAAGTTTGAGTTACCTGCAGTTACAAAGAAGCTTTGTTCCATACGGTCGGCAATCCCTCCTGTACCATTATTACCTAACACTACAGAGAATAAACCACCGGGAGAAACAACAGGAAATCCACCACAAGCATCAACACCTGCGCCAGACATAATTGCTTGAGCACCACCAGCGGTTGGACAACAACCTGAAGCATTAAATAAAGGGTTAAAGCCAGTGGTTAAATTCCAACCGTTCATGTTTCCGTTTTCGAAATCGATGTTGGTACAGGCCTGTTGTGTTTTTGGAGGTGAAGAAATCAATTTTTGCGAAGAGAAATAGGTATCTCTTATATATTGTCTTTCCTGAGCTTGGATAAACTCAGCCTCATCCTGTATTGAAGGGTTTTTCTGACTTATTTTATTAAGCCAAAAACTTTTGTTGAAATGCTGTAAACTATCAATCGTATAATTGGAGTTTACTTGTGTCTGACCTACGCATAAAATGCACGTTAAAGCCAACACCGCGGAGATGTAAATTTTCGTTTTCATGGCTAATGGGTTTAAAAATAATTTCTGTTTTCATTTGGTTTTGTTTTTTGATTGTATTTTTCATTTTATTTGGTTTATGATGAAGTGATGGTAACATCTACTTCATCTGTTTTAAATGCCTGACCCTCTGGAGTACCAGTATTTACAAGGGTTTCAGGGCTTTTGTGTTTTTAACTATATTCTTATACGCACTTAAAATAAAAGGGTTATGTTTTTAAGACCCTATTCTATTAACCGAAAATTGTTCATTTCTCCTAAATTGTTTTAACCCTGAAGCATCTTCCTGCCATTACTATTTCACTAATATCCGTTAAGTTCAACCAAAAAATATTTTTCATTTTATTGTTAGCAGGGAGAGTCCTTCAGGGTTAAATTCTGATATTAAAAATAATGTTTACTTTAGCTTAAAATAATTTATAATGGAAAATTCAAACAACCCAAACGAAGAAAAAATTAATCAACAAATAAACCAGCAATTTGGAAATAGCGGTCAGATCCCTATTCCTAACTCAACCGCGGTATTGGTTTTAGGTATCGTATCAATTGCATTATGCTGGTGCTACGGAATTGTAGCATTAACCTGTGGAATTATAGGATTAGTATTAGCAAATAAAGGAAAAGCATTATATGATGCAAATCCAACAGCTTATACTTTAGCTTCATTCAATAATTTAAAAGGAGGTAAAATTTGTTCTATAATCGGATTAAGTCTTGGAGCACTTTATTTGATCTTTGTAATTGTTTACCTTGTAATATTAGGTACCGCGTTTACAATGTTACCTTGGCAAAACCTGCACTAGTAATTTTTAAAATAAAAAACCGCCCCTTGTAATCATTAGCTTGACGAAGGGCGGTTTTTTTGTTTTTAAACATTTGATCTGTAATGTTTGTACCTATTACTAGGTGCTATATGTACAGGTTTTAAAGTGATAACGGAAATTTTAATTCTGATCCCCGCACTATAACAAACATCCATTATATTAAATCCTCCAGTCGATTCTTTTCCAACTCTCATTTTATAATCACCATAAAGAACAATTGGTCCGAAAGTATGTTCTATACCTGTTCCAATATTAAGACCTAGCCAACTGCTTTGTATAGTTGAATGCGCTTTATATTTTTCTCTCAGGTTTAAATAATCGTCGTCGCCCGTAAAATAACCTTTAAATGTATTGTAACTAAAACCGGCAAATGGATATAATTTAGTGTGCTGGTTATTGAAGCGTGCTATTACCTCGAGATTCGCTTCAATTGTATTAGCTTTTACAGAATACCAGGTGGGTTCAATATTGATCGGAAAATAATGTGTGTATTGTACACTTAAACGGTATAATTTTTGTCCGCCATAATTTGCAACAATTGCTAAACCTTTTGCATCGTTTTTCTGCTTAATGTTCCGGCTTAAGTATAAAACACTTCCCATCATCCCCGCTCCTACTTCAAATTTAGTTTCTCTTGCTTCTTGTTTAGGTTTTGGATCCGGAATTGGCTTTGCCCTTGGTGATGGCCTTGTTGGTCTGGGCTTGCGTTTTAATGTATCACTATCAAAAGAGTTAGCACTTATACAAATTGAAGTGAGGATACACAAAAAGGTTAAAAGATATGTTTTTTTGAGCCTTAGCATTTCTTATAGTAAATGTAACGAATATTTTGCTGTTTTAAACCCTTTAACATAAGTGGTTGGATTTTTGCAATAAATGGTTAGTCAAAATTTGTTAAGCCCTGTCCAAAATTATGTTTATCCGCAAAAAGAGTAGTATTTTTAGGAAATCTAATGAAACGTATTTTAATAGTATTTTTATCATGTTTGGTTTGCGGAATATCATTTTCTCAAACCAATACCATGGTTCTTAAAAACACTTACATTCAATTATCAGGTGTGGTTGTGGATGGTGATAGTCTTTTGGGCGTGCCTTTCGTTTCTGTTTATAAAGGAACAAAACCTGTAACTATTACTGATTATTATGGCTTTTTTACTTTAGTTGTTCAGCCAGGAGATGAAGTTAATTTTAAATCGCTTAGTCATAAAAACGCTACTTATAAATTGGAAGATACTTTAAGTCTTAAACATTATTTTATCATTCAGCGTTTAGTAAAAGATACTCAAATGTTAGCACAGATCGATGTTTATCCCTGGCCGAGTAAAGAAGATTTCAAAAAATCATTCCTGAACCTTAATTTAAGTGAAACTGATTACGACCGCGCTTACAAGAATCTCGATAAAGAACAATTGTCGTATGGAGAACGCAATTTACGTATGGATGCACAAGCTAATTATAAATACGCCATGCAGCAATATTTAACTAAGGTTTATACGGCAGGACAATATCCAACGATCAGTTTATTAAATCCAATTGCATGGGCTCAGTTTATTGATGCTTGGAGAAAAGGGAAATTTAAAAAGAAAGCGCCCGTTAAATACAGGTAAGATCTACCACTCGTCTTTATCAGATGTTGATTTCGACATTCCTTCTTTTAATTCAGAAATAACCATATCAGCGCTTTTAAAGGCTTCACCTTTTATTTTTTTCCAAACCAGATCAGGCATTGTCATACTTCCGCATTCAGGAATAAGATTATTAATATCACCGCCGCTTGCTCTTCCATTTGCGGAGATGTGTTTTAATTTAGTAATAGAATAACGGTATTTATTATCTTTACACTCAATACTTACATGCATTTGAATAATTCCTGTAAAATCAGGATCAGGATTTAATTCTTTGGCTTTGATCTTAAATTTAGCAATACATTCAGCCTTTGTGCCCGTTGTAACACCATTCGATTTTACGAAACGCTTTGATTCAACTTTAACCCAATTAACTGCCCTTAATATAAGTTTTGATGCCGGAACCGAATCGGTAGGAACAATTTCCTGAAAACGTTTATCGTCTCCGGTTTTTGCAGATTTTGGTGAATCGATTTCATCCTGCGCAATAGCAGAAGTACTAATTAAACCCAGTGCTAAAATAAAAACAGCTTTATACAGCGTATTCATGGAAGCAAAAATATGGAATATTTAAGAGCTCAGCGATACTTATGAAGCTTCTTGTTAACTAAGGAATGTGTATTTCTACCAGTCGTCTTTTTTGCTTTCAGCAACTTCACGATTCATCATTGTTTTTAGATCTTCAATAACAAATTGCGCGTTGGCAAATGCCTCAGACCTAACTAACTTCCATGATTTATCTGAAACAAACATTGAACCACATTCAGGTACTTTTAAATAAATATCTCCGCCCGACATACCTGTATTAATTGCCTTGTGCCTGATGTTTTTAAGGGTAACACGGTATTTCCCTTCTTTAGCATCTATAATTAAGTCCATGGTAATTGAACCATCAATATCAGCCTGAGGATTTAGTAATTTTTGTTTAAACGGAAAAGTAAGTTGGCACGAAACAGATTTACCTGAATTTGTTCCATTACTCTTTTTTATCTTATCGTTTTTTAATGTGTACCAATTTTGCGCACGTTTTAATACTTCAGCTTGCGGTGCAGGAATAAAAGGATTTGTGGTATCAGGCGCACCTTCTTCAAGAGGTGGCGGTGGCGGTTCTTCAACTTGCTTCTTTCCTTTTTTACCCTTTGTTTCTACCACAGGTTCGGCAACAGGTTTTGGCGGCGCAAATTTTGTTTTATCAACTTCCAATTTAATGATCTCACGGATCATTTTTGATTCATCTTCTTTTTCCTGTCCAAATACAATTACTTGTGAAACAAAAAATAATAAAAGCAGTATGTGTTTTTTAAGCATGGGGAAATTCTATTTCTTCTTAATATATTTTTGGAAATTGATCCGGGTTTGTTTCGTGCATTAAATTGTAAATAATATCAAACACATCATCAGCATTAGGTTTAGAAAAATAATCACCATCGCTGCCATAAGCCGGACGATGTTCTTTAGATGCGATAGTTGTCGGTGCTGAGTCTAAATATTTATACCCACCCTGCTCTTCCACAATTTTTTGGGCGATGTAAGCACTTGCACCACCCGGAACATCTTCATCAAACACAACTAAACGGTTTGTTTTCTTTAATGATTCAACAATACTGTGATTAATATCGAATGGCAATAAAGTTTGTACATCAATTAACTCAACAGAAATTCCGTGTTCTGATAAAAACTTCATTGCTTCTTGCGCAACTCTTAGGCTGGAACCATAACTTACCAAAGTAACATCAGTTCCTTCGGTTATTATTTCCGGAATTCCCAATGCAATTTTAAACTCACCGCTATTTGTCGGCGCTTGTTCTTTTAAACGGTAACCATTAAGCGGCTCAATTACTAATGCAGGTTCATCCGCTTCTAACAATGTATTATAAAATCCTGCAGCCTGAACCATATTACGCGGAACGCAAATGTTTATACCGCGACAAGAATTTATGATCATTCCCATAGGTGAACCGCTATGCCACACACCTTCTAATCTGTGACCACGTGTCCGGATAATAACCGGAGCTTTTTGCAATCCTTTTGTTCTCCATTGTACCGTTGCAAGATCATCACTCATTACTTGTAATGCGTACAAGAGATAATCTAAATATTGTATTTCAGCAATTGGTCTTAATCC
>JANYCL010000185.1 GCA_025360355.1 Sphingobacteriaceae bacterium | reverse complement strand
ATATAATGTCACGCCTTACATTACACCGGGTTCAACAGTTACTTTAGATTATGCATGTTCAACGCCGACCAATCCAGGGGGTGATTACCGTTATATTGCAGCGCATCAATTAATAAGTTATGGTCAACCTAATTTTAGTTTAGATGTCGCGATCATGGATGTGAACAAACCAAGCAATAAAGTTTTATTCTCGCGCGAGAATCCAATGTGTGCAATGCCTGTGATAAGAGTTCAGAATACAGGCTCAACAACCATTACAAATTTAGATATTGACTACTGGATGAATAATTCTGCTACTAAAGAATCATATCATTGGATAGGTAATTTAGCTTTTACGGATACAGCGACAATTTATTTACCGCTTGGAAATTTATGGGCGAATGGATTAACGCCAAGCAATAACATATTTAATGTTGAATTGAAAAAAGCAAATGGCAGCATTGATAATTATTCTTACAACAATAAATACCATTCGCCATTTACTTTACCTGATCTGATCACAGATTCCCTGACCATTGAAGTAAAAACAAATATTAATGCGTTTGAGGACTCTTATAAACTTGTTGACGCGAATGGAAATGTAATTCCCGGCGCAAGCGCTTTGAATTTAGCGAACACCGTTTATGCCGACAATTATATTTTAAACGGTTGTTATAAATTATTATTTGAAGATACAGGCGGAGATGGTTTGGATTGGTGGGCGAATACATCTCAAGGTACCGGTTATGTTCAGTTTAAAAATGCGCAGGGAACTGTTATCAAAACTTTCAATCCCGATTTTGGAAGTCGGTTTGAATATAGCTTTAGCACAAAACCATATTTATATGCGGGCATACAAGAGAACGAATTAAATTACTCCGTAAGATTATATCCAAATCCAGCGCACGAAAAATTTCAGTTAAGTATGCCAAGCACTGAAAATACAACTATAAAAATAACAGATATGCTTGGAAGAAATTTTGAATTACCATTTACAAAAACAAAAGAGAATTTTATTTTCGATACCTCAGCATTAAAAGCTGGAGTTTATTTAGTGAAAGTCATGAAGGATAATAATACTTGTACGAAGAAATTGATCATTGATTAATCTTCAAGAAAAGAATAACAAAAAAGCCTGAGAAATTTTCTCAGGCTTTTTAATTTTTTAATTCCTCAACATCTTCAAAATATTCCCAAGTTTATCTTTCAACTCAGTACGAGGAATAATTATATCAAGGAAGCCATGTTCTAAAACAAACTCAGCTGTTTGAAATCCTTTCGGAAGATCTTTACCAATAGTTTCTTTTACAACACGCGGGCCCGCAAAACCAATTAACGATTGCGGTTCTGCAATATTAAGATCTCCCAACATAGCATAACTTGCAGTTACACCACCGGTAGTCGGATCAGTCAATAAAGAAATGTATGGAATTTTTTGTTGTGCTAATTGTGAAAGCTTTGCTGATGTTTTTGCCATTTGCATTAAAGAGAATGCAGCTTCCATCATCCGCGCTCCACCCGATTTAGAAATAATTAATAAAGGCGCTCTTGTTTTAATACAAAAATCTATTGAACGCGCTATTTTTTCTCCAACAACACTTCCCATGCTTCCGCCAATAAAACTAAAGTCCATACAGCAAATAACTAATTCTTCGTCATTCACTTTTCCGTAAGCACTTCTTAACGCATCATTCAACCCTGATTTTTTTACGGAGTCAACTAAGCGGTCGGTATATTTTTTTGTATCTGTAAATTCTAATGGATCACCGCTTACTAAATTTTCATGCAATTCAGTGAACTCGTTATTATCAAATAAAATTTCGAAATATTCTTTGCTTCCTAAACGCTGGTGATTTCCGCACTCTAAACAAACATATTTATTTGCGGCATGATCTTGTGCTGTGTGAATTTTTTTACAAGACGGACATTTATACCACAACCCTTCAGGAGTTTCTTTTTTCTCCTTTGTGCTTGTTGTAATTCCTTCTTTTAATCTTTTAAACCAACCCATTTTAGTTTCTTGTTTCTGGTTTATAGTTTCTTGTAATTCGTTATGCAATTGTAATTGATTTATCTAAATAAATATCTTGCACTGCATTCAATAATGCAATACCATCTTTCAGTGGTTTTTGAAATGCTTTTCTTCCCGAAATTAAACCTTGTCCGCCACCGCGTTTATTAATTACAGCTGTTGTTACTGCTTCTGCAAGATCAGTTGCGCCTTTACTTTCGCCACCGCTATTAATTAATCCTGCACGACCCATATAACAATTTGCTACCTGGTAACGACAAAGATCAATTGGATTATCAGTAGTTAATTCAGAATAAACTTTAGGATGTGTTTTACCAAAATTAACTGCAGTGTATCCGCCGTTCTTGTCCGACATTTTTTGTTTAATGATATCAGCTTGAATTGTTACACCTAAATGATTTGCTTGTGATGAAAGATCCGCTGCAGTGTGATAATCTACTCCATCTTTTTTAAAGGCATTGTTACGTGTGTAACACCATAGAACAGTAGCCATTCCTAATTGATGTGCACGCTCAAAAGCTTTTGCGACTTCAATGATTTGTCTTCCGGATTCAGGTGAACCAAAATAAATTGTAGCACCAACTGCAACTGCACCCATGTTCCACGCATCTTCAATCGTACCGAACATGATCTGATCAAATTTATTTGGGTAGGATAAAAATTCGTTATGATTTATTTTTACAATGAAAGGGATTTTGTGAGCGTATTTGCGTGCAACTGAACCTAACACTCCATAAGTTGAAGCAACTGCGTTACAACCGCCTTCAACTGCTAATTTTACAATGTTCTCGCTATCGAAATAAATTGGGTTCGGTGCAAATGATGCGCCTGCACTATGTTCTATTCCTTGATCAACCGGTAAAATGCTCATATAACCTGTTCCCGTTAAACGGCCTGTGCCGTAAAGTTGTTGCAGACTACGCAATACCTGTGGGCTACGGTTACTTTGCTGAAAAATACGATCAACAAAATCCGACCCGGGAGTATGGATCAAATCTTTTGAAATGGTTTTACAAGTATGATTTAATAAAGTATCGGCTTGTGCGCCTAATAATTCCTTAACATTTACCGGCATAATTTGGTTTTTAATGAGAGGGCAAATTTACTGAAAAAAGCCCGATCTTGAGAGGTATTTAAGACTATTTAATAAAAAACCCCGAAAATGTAACATTCTCGGGGTCAATTTTATAAATTGGGATATTATTCGCTAACCTGAACCATTTTAAATGGCACATTGATGATGGCTTGGTAATCTTCGCCTGCTTCTAACATATCTTCATCATCTTCTTCGTAATGCCAGTTAATTATAACTGCGCTTCCGTTCTTGTTGATGTTCTCTAATTTTTTAAATACATCCAAAATACATTTAGATGAACTCGTGTTAAAATATTCAAGTTGAATATTAACATTTGTTGCTGACTTAGGTGCGCCTGCATACTTATCTAAAGCATCCACTAAAGGTTTGTAAAACTCTATAGAGTTTTCAGGGATCGAACGTCCTTTAATTTCCAATACACCACTTGCTAGATCGAAGCTGATAGTTGGGGTTTTTGGAGTGCCGTCAATTGAGTATTTTTCCATAATTTGTTTTATTTATATGTTCTTGAAAATTGTGTTTGTATTATAACTGAATTTGATTAACCTTAATATTAAGTGTAAAGAAAGAAACTTTATTGTCAATTTCCAAAAAATTATAATCTAATTTTTCGCCTGTTTTTCTGGCTATATCAATCATCCCTAAACCACCACCGCCTTTTAACGACATTTCACCGTTATTAAGCACCTTTTTGTAGTATTCCTTCAGTTCTTCTTTACTTAAAGCATTAACCTCATCTAAGCGGCTTTTCAGGCCATTTACATTCTCGCTTAAAATATAATTTCCTGTTGTAATTGTATAAGCATTATTAGCTTTTCCTATCATGAAAATAGCTGAACGGTTCATGTCTCCTGCGGCATCAGCCACATCATCCATGTGATGATATAAATTTTGAAGACACTCTACTAAAACATTGTAAACTTTTTTCTTCATTTTAGGTTCTTCATGCATGTTATCCATCTTATTTTCCATTATCTGGAGAATAGAAGTTAATAGTTCTGACGTAATATCTCCTTTAAAA
>JANYCL010000174.1 GCA_025360355.1 Sphingobacteriaceae bacterium | reverse complement strand
AGGTCTTTTTTGGTTAGTCCGGCAAACACAACTCTGTCGAGTTTTTCAACTTCGTAACCAAGGTATTCGAAGATACGGCGAACGATACGGTTGCGTCCACTATGAATTTCTATTCCCAATTCTTTTTTATTATTGTTGATGAAAGACAATTCATCGGGCTTAATAAAACCATCTTCTAATTCAAAGCCGGTTGTTAAACGTTCAAAATCTTCAGTCTTTAAATTTTTATCAAGTGTAACTTGATATACTTTTTTAATACCAAATTTCGGATGCATTAATTTTGTAGCTAATTCTCCGTCATTCGTAAATAATAATAAACCGGTTGTGTTTCTATCTAAACGACCAACAGGATAAACGCGTTCTTTACAAGCACCGGCAATTAATTCCATAACGGTGCGGCGCTCTTGCGGATCGTCGGTTGTTGTAATATAATCTTTGGGTTTGTTTAGCATCAAGTAAACTTTTTTCTCGTGCCTTAATGTCTCGCCGCCGTAACTTATTTTATCATCAGATTTCACTTTGAAACCCATTTCAGTAATTACTTTTCCGTTAACGCTAACAGCACCGGCTTTGATCAGATCATCCGCTTCGCGGCGGGAACAGATTCCTGCATTGGATAAATATTTATTTAAACGTGTTAGGCCATCCGGATTTGGAATAAAATCATCAGAGTGTTTTGTTGATGATTTTTTACCGTGCGGTTTAAATTTGCGTCTTTTCTCTCCGAAACCTTTATCGTCGCGTTTAAAAGATTTTTTTTCGCCTCCATCATCATCACGTTTTTTGAAGAATGGTTTTTTGTCTTTATCAAAAGGTTTACGTTCTCCTTTATCTTTATCGCCGTAACTTTTTTTCTCACCAAAACTCTTTCTTTCTCCAAAACCTTTATCATCACCGAATTTTTTACGGAAAGGTTTTTTATCACCATCATCATCGCGCTTTTTTGGAAATGGTTTTCTGTCCCTATCAAATGGTTTGCGTTCTCCTTTGTCTTTATCTCCGTAACTTTTCTTTTCTCCAAAACCTTTGTCATCACCAAACTTTTTACGAAACGGTTTTTTATCGCGGTCGAACGGTTTGCGTTCTCCTCCATCTTTATCGCCGTAACTTTTTTTCGCACCAAAGCTTCTTTTTTCTCCGGAACCTTCTTCTCTTTTCTTGAAAGGTTTACTGAATCTTTTAGATCCGCCTTCTTTTTTATCGTCACCTGAACGCTCTCTTTTATCGAAACGGGGTTTATCTGATTTAAAAGAAGAATCTTTTGACTTATAGGGTTTTTTGTCGTCGGATTCTTTTCTGTCGGATTTAAACGATGGCTTTTTTCCCGTAGATCGGGATTTATCAAAGCGTTTGTCAGGTCTTGGCATTCGGCAAAGGTAAGTTACTTAACTATAGGATAAAAGGCGGCGGGTAAATGTTTTACGATGGTTTTGTTATTTTCGGTTAAAACGGTAATAATATCAAAACGCGACTCAAGATCAAGGTCTTTTTCAAGTATATAATAGTTGGCTGCTCGTATAAGAAACCGTTGTTTTTTAAGGGTTACTGAGTCTTCGGGATCGCCATGGTTCTCATTAAATCGGGTTTTCACCTCTACAAACACAAGAATATCATCAATTTGGGCAATAATATCAATTTCCAGCTTCTGAATCCGCCAATTTGACTCCAAAATGGTATAACCCTTTTCTTTTAAGAACTCCAAGGCCAGTTTTTCGCCCCAATCACCAATATTTTTATTATTCCGTGCGATTTCTCTACTTAAATAAAAATTTATACTTTAGTAATCTGTAAAATTAATAATATGTTTAAAATAAAAATCGCATTAGTTGGATTATTAGCGCCTGTTTTAATGAGCGCACAATCTTTTACCGGGTCAATAGAGTTTAAGCAATTTACTACTAAAGACACGATCACTAACATTTATAATGTTAAAGATAAGGCTGTAAAGCTTGATCAATTTGGCAAAAAAACAGGAGCCATTGAAGGCAGCTTTGTGTTTGACCTTGCAGCCAACACTATAAAGTTTGCTAATCCTAAGCGTAAAGTTTGGGGCGAACACCACAGTGATACACCTCCTATTATTAAAGGCGTGTGTGAAGCTTCTAAAACTAAAAATGTAAAAACCATTCAAGGTTTAAAGTGTACTGAATATGTTGTAAAGAACACAGAAGAAAATACAACTATCAGCTACTGGATCGCAGCGGGTAAATATGATTTCTTTATGCCATTAGTTAAATTATGGAACCGTAAGGATAAACAAAGTATTTATTGGAACGAGATAAAAGATCTTCCTGCGGGTTCAATGCCAATGTTATCTGAAGAGAAACAAATAAGCGATGGAAAAGCAATATCGCGTTTAGAAGTTACTAAAATGACCAAAGGCGGAATAGATGATTCTAAATTGACGATTCCTGCTGATTACAAAAAATTCGAACAATAGTTCGGCAAGCTCAAACAAGTAATTTGAACCGTACTAAACAGATAATTTTTTTAATAGTGCTGGCCGTTTATTCAACGGCCGGTTCTGTTATGGGACAATGCGCGATGTGTAAACAGGCTGCATCAAGTAATTTAGACAGAGATCCAACATCTTTAGCGAAGAATTTAAATACAGGAATATTATACCTGATGGCAGTGCCTTATATTTTAATTGCTTTTATTTTCAGGAAACAATTAGTTGCGCTTTGGCGCAGCTGGAGAGGTACTGCTCAGAGTGAGGATACTACTTTGTAAGAGTTTCAATAACCTTGTTTTTTATAATCGTCGTATCCCTTTTCGAGATTTATCACGTACTTAAAACCATTCTTTACCATTAATTCAACGCAATCAGCACTTCTTCCGCCGCCGGCACAATAGATCATGTAGGTTTTTTTCTTATCGAGAAGAAGAATAGTTTCTTCAGCATTCTTAGCTAAAAAATCAATATGTTCTGAACCTTCGATCTTTCCTTTCTTTTCAACTTCATCAGCGGTTCTTAGATCAATTATATAGGCGTTCTTTACATCCAGATATTTTTTAAATGTAGCGGCATCTACATTTTCAACTTTCGTTTTATTCTCAACCTTCGTTTTATTTTGAGTAAATAAAGTTGTTGAAGAAAGAATAAGAGCAAGTGCAATTAATTTTTTCATGACAGATGTTTTAATAAAGATAATTATTTCTTTTTAATGAGTGCCATGTAAAATCCATCGTAACCTTCGCTTGGCAAGAGAGTCTTGTCTTTTATGAATTCAAAAACATCACCTTGTTCAGCAATAAATTTTTGAACCTGCAATTCGTTTTCTGATGGTAAGACACTACAAGTAGCATAGACCAAAAACCCACCTGGCTTAACCATGGCTGAATAATTTTTTAAAATAGTGTATTGCAATTGTTTTGTTTTTTCAATTACCTCTTTGCTTGATTTCCATTTAGTATCCGGATTGCGTTTTATGACGCCAATTCCTGTGCAAGGAACATCTAATAATAAACGATCAGCACTATTTCTTAATTGCGAAATTGTTTTCTCACCTGTAATTAAACGCGCCTCAATATTTGAAACGCCTGCACGCTTGGCGCGTTTTCTTAAATTATCTAATTTCCATTCTTCAACATCCAATGCAAGTATCTTTCCTTTGTTTTGCATGATGGCCGCTAAGTGCAAAGTTTTTCCACCCGCACCAGCGCAAGCATCAATTATTTTTTGTCCTGCTTCTACATTTAAAAAAGGAGCAATTAATTGTGAACCCGCATCCTGAATTTCAAATAGACCATCTTTAAATAAAGAAGTTGTAAAAATATTCTGACGTTTTCTTAGTTGCAGTGCCGATTCAAAAACGCGTAACTCATCGACTTCAATTTCTGCTTCAGCTAATTTTTTAATGAGCTCTGTCTTTTTAATTTTTATGGTATTAGTTCTTAAAACTACAGGTGCTTGTTCATTTAAAGCTTGCGCTTCTTTCAACCATTTTTCTTTTCCTAATTCGTTTTCGCAAATTTGCCAAAGTTCATCAGGATAAGAATGTAAGATAGCAGGCGAATCGATGCTTTTCTTTTTTATCTCAAACGGTCTTGTGCTGATGGTTTGAAAATCGGGCCATTCGGGAAAATCAATTCCTTTCTCGAAAAAATAAGCCGCTAATATCATCCTGAAATTTTTTTCTGTTTCGGCAATAAAAGAAAGATATCTGAAACTCCTTGTAATATCATAAACCGATTCGGCAATAAATTTACGGTCGCGCGAACCCCATTGCGGATTTGCTTTAAAAGTTTTCTCAAGAACTTTATCAGAATATTTATGATCCGCCATTATTTGTTTTAAACAATCAATAACGGCTTCAACAAGGGGTTTATGTAGTTTCATGCGGACACAAAACTACAAAAAGCCTTTGGTTTATTGTTTAATCTGTTTTAATAATTTTCCGAGAGCATATACCATGTTCGCCGGCAACTTTACAAGTATAATTACCATTGGCAAGATGCGAAAGATTTATCTTCACTTCTGTAATGCCTCTTTGCAAGGAACTTGCAGCTACTTTTTTACCAAGCACATCATAAATTTCTATATCCAGGTTTTCACTCATATCTGCAACCGAAATAGTAATGTAATTTGTAAATGTGTTCGGGAAAATTTTAAGATCTTTTTCTAAAGAATTATTTTCAGAAACAGAAGTAACAGCAGGCGGTCCGGTATAGATCATCACATAAGTCCCCAATTTATTTTTTACAACTGCAGGATCTGCACCCATGCCGACATTTGTAACAGAATATGTACCAAATGTTGTGCCATTAGAGGAAGAGTTGACCCAAATGTTCATTCCGCATCCATAAAATTTAAGTAAACTTCCATCTGTCATATAATTTCCTAACCATAAATGTGTGCCGTCGTAAGCTGAGGTGGCTTGTGTTGTAAATGAAAGTCCATTACTGGAAGTCGCTCTGAATGCGCCATCGGTTTGTGTACCTGACCATGAATTATAAAAGTAACTTCCTAAAAAATTACCAACAGAAGGATCGATCGCATCTTTTGAAGCATCATCAAATCTTGCTGTTGGTTCAAAGGTGTAAGTAATTCCATCATTTGAAATTGCAGAATAAGAATTGATCATGCCTACTGTTGGACTCATTGGACTACATGAAAAATACAGACGTATTTGTCCGCTTGATAATTGCATTAAACTTGGATCAAATGGCCGCTGATATCCGCCGGGCATGCTTGTAAATGTGCAGCTTTTTGGTGCGGTCCATGTTGTGCCGCCGTTGTAGGAATATTTTACTGCTACTTTATCCCAGTAGGTACTGAATTTTGGCGCTGGAAACCATTGGAAAGCTGCCATTAATGTATCACTTGTTGCACTGCCTAAACGTATTACTGTCGGAACTCCGGATGAATCCTGAAACACAGAGGTTGTTCCAAATGTTGTACCGTTAGAACTTGTACAAATTAATAAAGGCGATTGCCAAGGGCCGGTTTGCGATCTTAAGGATACAACAAACGCTAGGGTCATAATGCATAATAAAGATTTTTTCATTTTATTTTTTTATCAAAACTAATGGAGATAACAAGATAGTCAAAAATTTGTATACAAAAAGCATGTTAATGTAGATGACTATAGAAATGACCCGCAAAAAACTTAGTAACTTTACTTTGTATGAATGCAAAGCTTATTTCTTTTTTGCTGCAATTTATTTTGTGGGTACTCTTTATTGGTACTCCAATTGCAAATAATCCTGATCATTTGCATGGTGATGGAGCTTTACGGTTTGCCGGCAGACATGCGTTATATATTATCTTTTTTTATAGCAACTATTTTTACTTCATTCCAAAAATACTAAAGCAAAAAGGCTTAATGTCTTATTTAGTTTTGGTGCTGGTATCTTTTCTCGCAGTATTTGTTCTCGGTCATATCATGGAAGGTTGGTTGAGGGTGCGTGAAATTAATTCGCGATTATTTTTAGGTTTAGTTCCTTTAATACAAGTGTATGCTGTTAGTACAACATTCCGGTTAACGCTCGATTATATTCAACAGCTTACAACTCAAAAAAATCTGGAAGAACAGAACCGTTTGGCTGAAATTAATTTTTTACGTTCACAAATAAATCCACATTTTTTATTTAATACATTGAATAATATAAATGCATTGATACGTTTACGTCCGACTGAAGCAGAGAGATCAATCGGTACTTTATCTGACCTAATGAGATATATGTTAAGCACAAGTAAATTACCGAAGGTGGAATTAGGAAAAGAAATTTCTTATATTCATAATTATATTGAACTGCAAAAATTACGTCTGGATAAAAACTTTAATATTAAATGTGAAGTTTCTGTTACAAATGAAACTGTATTGATAGAACCTTTGTTATTGATCGGCTTTATTGAAAACACTTTTAAGCATGGGGTATCAGGAAGCGAAGATGATTTTATAGAAGTAAAAATAAACAGCGCGTCGGATCATCTCGAATTACGAGCCAGAAATAAAATGCATGACCTCAAAAAAATTAACAATGTAATTTCGGGAGTAGGTTTAGAAAATACAAAAAAAAGATTGGAATTGTGTTATAAAAATAAATACAGTATTGAATTACAAACTACGGATGATATTTATGACGTATGTTTTAAATTAGACCTATGACAGAGATAAAATGCATAGCTGTTGATGATGAGCCTTTGGCTTTGGAATTGGTTTGTGATAATATAAAACGCATTCCGTACTTAAACTGCGTAGCTACATTTAATTCTGCAATTAAAGCTGCGGAGTATTTAAAAACAAATAAAGTTGATCTGATCTTTTTAGATATTCAAATGCCGGGACTAACGGGTGTTGAGTTAGCAAGAAAATTAAGTGATATCATGATCATTTTTACAACAGCCTATGATGATTATGCGGTGGAAGGTTTTGAAGTTGCAGCAATCGATTATGTTTTAAAGCCAATAATGTTTAGTCGCTTTGAAAAAGCTTGTAACAAAGCAAAAGAGTTTTACGATCTGAAAAACAAGGCGGACAAAACTGAACAAAGTATTATTGTGCGGTCGGAACACAGAACCATACGTTTATTGTTAAACAACATTATTTATATAGAAGGATTAAAAGACTATGTAAAAATATTTATCTCCGGTTCTGAAAAGCCTCTTCTTACCCGCACCAATCTGAAAGGCATTAATGATCAGTTACCTGCTAAAATTTTTAAACGCGTACACAAATCATACGTTGTCAATTTTACAAAAGTTACGGGTTTCGGTACCGATAAGTTATTACTCGATAAATTGGAGATCCCATTGGGCGTGTCTTATAGAGCAGAGATCAAAGAAGTTTATAAAAGCGGGACATCCGGCCAGTAATCAGGTGCCCTGAATTCACGAAAATATTGTTAAATTTATACCCATGTATCTAAGGGTATTATTCATTTGTTTGTGCTTCTCATTTTCTGCGATGGCGCAAAAGCAGCAAAAGTTTTTGGATGCCGGTATTAAATTGATCGGTGAAGAGAAATATGAATTGGCGATCGGCGAATTAAAGAACGCAATTGCAGCTAATCCAAAGTTTGCTGAAAGTTATTATCAAAGAGGCCGCTGTTATTTAAATCTTGGAAAGAATGCAGACGCTAAAAAAGATCTTGATAAAGCAATTGAATTGGATCCAAAAAGATCAACTTATTATAACAGTAGAGGGCTCGCGCTCGAAAACGTTAACGATACGCTAAATGCCATCAGCAATTATAAACAAGCGATCAGTTTAGATAGTAACGATTACCAACCTTATTCTAATCTAGCTCATGTTTTAGAGGCACAACAAAAATACGATGCTGCGCTTCAAAACATTAATACCTCAATTAGAAAAAACTCAAGAGAGAATTCGCTTTACGTTATTAAAGGTTCAATATTACAGGCGTTAAAAGATACGGCTAACGCTATTAACTGTTATCAAATTGCATTAAAGAACGACAGTAATTTTTATGGAGCTAATTATGCTTTAGCAATTATTTATAATGAAAAGGATAATTATAAACTAGCTCTCAAACACATTAACCATTCAATAAACAGCGATCCAAAAAATCCTGAAGGTTATGTTGAGAAAGGATTAATTCTTGAAAACACAAAGGACACGCTTGAAGCATTAAAAAATTATGACAAAGCAATTGAACTGGACAATGGCTTTGCGTTTGCATATTTTACCCGCGGAAGTTATTATCAAGAGCACGGTAACAGTACAGCGGGTATTGCTGATTTTACCAAGATGATCAGTTTAGATCCAAATGATGCTGATGCTTATATTTCCCGTTCAGAATGTTACTCGGATACGGATAATTGCGGAGCAGCTATTCAAGATCTTGAAATTGCAAAAAAAATTACGCCAAACGATCCCGGTATTTATTTTCAGATCGGAATTTGTCAGGATGAAATAAGATATTACCGCGAAGCCATCGAGAATTTTAATAAAGCAATTCAGATCGATAGTACTGCCGGTGAATATTATTATAGTCGCGGTAACTCATTTTATAATTTGGAAGAGTTAGAACTGGCTAAGAAAGATTATTTTAAAGCACTTAAATTAGACAGCACTAGCGCCGGACCGTATTTTAATTTAGGGAATATTCATTTCGATAAAAAGGAATTTGATCTGGCTATAACTTATTACGACACTTATTTGAAACTAGAGCCAAAGGATTCTGATGCTTTAGTTAATCGTGGTATTTGTAAAAATGGTATAGGTTTAGAGAAAGATGCTTGTGCAGATTGGAATGCTGCTTCCGTTCTTGGAAGTTTTGAAGCAAAAGAAAATATCAAGAAATTCTGTAAGTAAACGCTGTTTAGAAGATCGCGAATACAGAAAGAGGAACACCGATAAGCGTAAAAGCAAGGAATATCCAAAACAGTAAAGCTTGAAAATCGTTAACAGTTTTAATGCGGGCCTTCAAATACCTGGTCATAATAGGGGTTTAGTACAAAACAACATTATAAAAATAGCCAAAACCCAGTAAATACGGGCTTTTCAGGGCTTACAATGAGCGAATGATTTGATTTGTTGAGAGAGGTTTTAACTAAACAGAGTAAAGGTCATTCTCAGGCGAGGGAAGCCATTAAATTTTGAAGTTCCCCATCGCTTAAATTGCGCCATTCGTCGAGTTTTAGTTTTCCCAGGGTAATATCCATCACCCTTACCCTCTGTAATTTTATAACCTGGTAATCGCGGGCGTTACACATCCTGCGGATCTGGCGGTTCAATCCTTGAGTAAGTGTTATTCTGAAAATCCGTTTGGCATTAGGCTCTAAACTTACTTTACAGGGCTTTGTAGTTTCTTTTTTTCCTTCACCCTGCAATTCTATTCCTGCAGCAATTTCATCAAGGAATTTTTTCCGCACAGGTAAATTAAGTGTGACGATATATTCTTTTTCGTGACCGTATTCTGCATTGGCGATCTTATCAATTATTTCGCCGTGATTGGTGAGTAAGATCAAACCTTCAGAATCTTTATCTAATCTTCCAACAGGATAAATAGTTTCCGGATGTTTAACCGCATCAATAATATTGCCTTTAATTTTTTCTGTAGTGCAAATCACACCTTTTGGTTTATTGTAAACGATGTAAACAGGAACAAATTCTTTTTCAATTATTTTTTCCCCATCCACAACAACTACATCACCCTTGTTTACTTTGGTGCTGAAATTAGCTAGCCTGTTATTTACAAAAACTTTTTTTGCTTCTATAAGATCAAAAGCTTTACGCCTGGATGTAAAACCGCTTTGCGCTATGTATTTATCAATTTTCAAGGCTGTAAAGGTACTTATTCTTTTAACAAATTACTGCATTTATGTAGCAGAACACAATTCTTATTATAATAACTTTATGAAGTGAAGAAATTTCTGATCATAATTTTATTTCCTTTTTGGGGATGGTCGCAGGAAGTTACGGCAGACAGTTTGATCTCATTTGCTAAGCAACAGCAGGGCACTAAATACTGTTACGGAAGTTGTAGTCCTAAACCGGGATTTGATTGTTCGGGATTTGTGTATTATGTATTCGGACATTTTAATATAAAAGTCCCGCGCGCCAGTTTGGATTATGAAAAGCAAGGACGCATCATACAAATTGATTCAGCGCGTAAAGGAGATATCATTGTTTTTACGGGAACTAAACCAAAGAACAGAAAACCCGGTCATGTCGGAATTGTTATTTCTGATCCTGGTGGGAATCTTAAATTCATTCATTCTTCTTCCGGTAAAAAAGCAAACGGGATAATTATTACCGACTATTCCTCATCAGCCTATTACAAAAGCAGATTCATAAAAATTGTGAGAGTTAAGGCAATAAAATAAAAATTTCACAGTTTAATAGGATGATTAAAAAATATTAAATTTAAAACATGAATAGAGCAGAATTAAAATCACAATTTTTGATCCGGTCCGATATTACTTTTTTAAATTTCGGATCATTTGGCGCTTGTGCGAAACCAATTTTTGAAGATTATCAAAAATGGCAATTGGAACTAGAAACAGAACCCGCACAATTTATCCAGGTGAACGGACCACAATATTTAAAACAATCGCGGGAAGCTTTAGCAAAATATATTAATTGCAATGCAAATGATGTGGTGTACGTTACCAACCCTTCTTATGGCACGAACATTGTCGCTAAAAGTTTAAAGCTGAATCCGGGTGATGAGATCTTAACAACAAATTTGGAATACGGTGCAGCAGACAAAGCGTGGGACTATTATTGCAAGAAAGCAGGAGCAAAATATGTTCGTCAAAATATTACATTGCCTGTTACAACAAAAGAAAAATTCATTGAAGAATTTTTCGCAGGACTTTCACCAAAAACAAAACTCATTTTTATTTCTGAGATCACCAGCACAACAGCCTTAAGATTTCCGGCAAAAGAAATTTGCGAGATCGCTAAACAAAAAGGATTAATGACCTTTGTAGATGGCGCACATTCTGCCGGACATATTGCTGTAGATCTTACTCAGATAAAAGCAGATATTTATACCGGTGCTTGTCATAAATGGATGATGACACCAAAAGGAAGTTCGTTCTTATATGTAAAAAACGAATTACAAAACTTATTCGATCCTTTATTGGTTAGCTGGGGATATAACGCAATGTTCCCTTCTGATTCTCAATTTTTGGATTACCATCAAATGCAAGGCACAAGAGATTTTTCTGCATTCCTTACAATTCCGAAAGCAATTGAATTTATGAAACAAAACAATTGGCCGGAAGTTGCGAAAGAGAGCAGGGAACTTGTAAAGAAAAATGCGCTGAGGTTTTGTGAGTTAGTTGGTTCACAACCTTTATGTCCGATAACAGATGAATGGCTCGGACAAATGTTCAGCATTCCGATCACAACACCTGCGCCTGAAAAATTGCAACGACATTTATTCGAAAAATATAAAATTGAAATTCCAATAATGAAATCAAACGAAAAAATCTATATGAGGATTTCCATAAACGGTTACAATTCTCAAAAAGACCTCGATATACTTCGTGCGGCGCTGATAGATATTCAGTTAAATTCTGATTTGTTGCTCTAGGTTGTTTGATGGCGCTGTTTCTGAAAGCATTAAAAGAATCGGATTTAAATTACAAATCGGATATTTGGTTGTATCATTGCAGTCAAAAATCAACCATACCATGAAAAAATTAATTACTTTATCGCTTTTCTTATGTTGCGTTTCAGTTTTTGCGCAAAGAACATGCGCCACTAACGATAAACTAAAGGCGCTCATTAACAACGTTCCCGGTTTTGCAGCGCACCATCAGGAAGTGATGGATTATATCAGGAATCCGAATAATTCTCAGACCTTATTCAGTAAAAGTCCTAATTCACCGACAGTAGTAGTAACTATTCCTGTTGTTTTTCACATCTTATATAAAACGGCTTCACAAAACGTTAGCGACGCTCAAATTCAAAGCCAGCTTGCGGTACTGAATAAAGATTACAGGAAATTAAATACCGATTATTCGTCCGTAGTGCCGGCTGCGTTTCTTCCTTTTGGCGCCGATATGGAAATTAATTTTTGTCAGGCAACAAGAACACCTGCCGGAACGCCTACTAGCGGAAT
>JANYCL010000150.1 GCA_025360355.1 Sphingobacteriaceae bacterium | reverse complement strand
CGTGAGCTAATCCTTTTGGAATATAAACTAAACTTGGTTTTTCGCCGTCTAATTCAAACGCATCGTGTTGTCCGTAAGTTGGTGAACCTACTCTTAGATCAACTACAAAATCAGTAATATTACCAATGTTGCAATACACGATTTTTTCATGATCAGCAGGCGGAACCTGAAAATGCATTCCACGGAAAACGTTTTTTACGGAAGAAGTAAAATATTCCTCGGCAACATGCATATCAATACCTGCACCGTTAAAAATATCTTCGTGAAAAACTTTTGTAAATGTGCCGCGCTTATCCGAAAACTGATTTAAAACAATCTGCTTGCAACCTTGTATTTTTGATGGAATTATTTCGGAGATCATACGCTTTTGTACCAATTAAAATTAAGCTAATTGATTAGTAGTTTTATATATCTCAAATATATATATTTGTGTTAGATTACTGAAAAACCGTATATATCTTATTAACAATCATTAACTTAAATGTTTTAAGCTAAATGGCAGGTCCGAAATTAAGCGTTTGCATTCCTGTTTTTAACGGAGAAAAATTCATAAGAGAAACCATTGATTCGGTTTTGAGTCAAACTTTTAATGATCTTGAAATAGTGATCGTTGATAATCAGTCCACTGATTCTACTGTTTCAATTGTAAGATCCTATTCTGATACAAGAATAAAATTATTTATTAATGATACAAACATTGGCATGATTCCGAATTGGAATAAAGCGATGGAGCATGCGACCGGGAAATACATTAAAATATTACCAGCAGATGATTTTATCTATCCGGGTTGTTTAGAGAAACAAGTGAGAATTTTAGATGCTGATACCAATGAAAAAACAGCAATGGTTGGCGGAAGAAGGAATATTATTGATGAATCAGGAAAGGTCTTATTCAACCGCGGTTTTTCTAAATCAGAATGTGAAGTGACAGGTTTTGCAGCCATTAATAAAAATGTCCGCTCTGGCGGAAATATTATTGGTGAAGGCGGTGCAATTATGTTCAGAAAAAGCATTCTTCAAAAAACAGGAAATTTTAATTCCGATATTTTTTATGTTCTGGATCTTGATCTGTGGTACAAAATTTTAATACACGGAAATTATCATGCCCTACCCGATATCGTGAGTTCTTTCAGGGTATCAAAAAGCTCTGCAAGCGTTAATGTTGTAAAAAAACAGCGGGAAGACCTGTCAAATTTTATCAATAAAATTTATTTAAATAAAGAATATCAGCTATCTTGGCTAAGTCGTAAAATTGGTTTATTTAAAGCATTTGCGTTAACCGAAGCCAAGAAGATTTTATACAAGTATATTTTGAAGTAAAATTCAATGAGCAAAAAAATATCCATACTAGTTCCTATTTACAATTCTTCGGCTTTCATGAATAAATTATGTGAAGCTATTGATGCGCAACGCAAAGAGTCGAATTGGGATCTTGAATTAGTTTTAGTTGACGATGGCAGTAAAGATAAAAGCTTTGAAAAAATTGAAGAGCTTTCAAAAACTTACACTTATATTAAAGGAATTAAGCTTTCTAAAAATTTCGGTCACCAAATAGCAGTAAAAACAGCTCTATCTAATTGCACCGGTGATTACATTGCAATTATTGATGATGACTTACAGGATCCTCCAAATTTATTACCGGGATTTTTTAAATATTTAGATGAAGGCTATGATGTTGCTTACGGTGTAAGAAAAAAACGTAAGGAATCTTTTGTAAAGCGCTTTTTCTATGTGAGCTTTTATAGAATACTAAAAGCGATGAGTGATATTTATATTCCCATCGACAGTGGTGATTTTTGTGTGATGAAAAAGCATGTGGTACAAAACATGTTGAAGTTACAGGAACAAAATCCATTTTTACGCGGTATACGCGCATGGGTTGGCTATAAACAAATTGGAGTTGAATACGAACGTCACGCCCGTCTCGATGGACAATCAGGTTATACATTAAAGAAATTATTGAAGATCGCTTTAGACGGGATCTTTTCATTTTCAACAGCGCCAATTCGTTTAATTACTTTTTTAGGCACGATCGGTTTTCTTTTTGCCTGTGCTTATTCCATTAATGTAATTTATCACCGTTTGCATGGCGATATTGATGTAAAAGGTTTTGCGACATTAACTATTATCATTTCCTTTTTTAGTTC
>JANYCL010000125.1 GCA_025360355.1 Sphingobacteriaceae bacterium | reverse complement strand
CAACTAACATTTGCAAAGTTCTGCTGCGAAAACGTTTCATAACGAAATCACGCTGCGACTGAGAAAGATCTCCATGTAAAGCATCAGCATTGTAACCATCTTTAATTAAAGAATCAGCAACTTGTTGTGTTTCTGCTTTCGTACGGCAAAATACTAATCCAAAAATTTCAGGATAAAAATCTGCAATACGTTTTAATGCTGCATAACGGTCACGTTGTGTTACCGAATAATATAAGTGTGTAATGTTACTTGCGCCTTCGTTTCTTTTTCCTGCAGATAATTCAACAGGACTAGTCATGTAATTTTTTGCAATACGCTCAACTTCTCTTGGCATGGTTGCACTAAATAACCAAGTGTTCTTTGTGTCTTGTGCCTGACCTAAGATCAAATCTAAGTCATCTTTAAAACCCATGTTCAGCATTTCATCTGCTTCATCTAAAACAACGGTTAAAATCGTTTGTAATTTTACAGCGCGGCGTTCAATTAAGTCAACTAAACGTCCGGGTGTAGCAACAACAATTTGTGTACCGCGTTTAATATCACGGATCTGATTATCGATACTTGCACCACCATAAACAGCAACAATATTTAAACCATTCATATACTTACCAAAGTTTTTTAAGTCGTTGGTAATTTGCATGCAAAGTTCGCGTGTTGGTGCTAAAATTAAAGCTTGTGTATCTTTATTATTCGCATCCAATTTATTTAAAATTGGCAAACCAAAAGCTGCAGTTTTACCTGTTCCGGTTTGTGCTAATGCAACAACATCGGTGCTTTTGTCGGTTAATAATTTAATTGTTTGCTCCTGAATAGGAGTAGGGTTTGTGTAGCCAAGATCATTAATGGCACGCATCAGGCTATCTTGTAGCCCCAATTCTTCAAAGGTCATTTTTTATATTTTAAGTTAAACATTAACTGCACCGGATTCAAACTTGCAGTCAATGCCATAAGGCGGACAAAACTCGCAGTTTAACTCACTTAGCAGTGATTTCGGGTGCAAAGGTACACAATTATTGCTAATATCCTAATCTTATAGGGTTTAGGAATGGGGAAAGCTGTTAAACGTACACCTAAAATTGTTATTTTTGCCCGTCATTCTGACCCAAGTCAGGATCTCGTTTTAACGAATGAAGAAGAATCATTATGCGATAATTATGGCCGGCGGTGTGGGAACACGTTTTTGGCCTATGAGCACTACTTCGCATCCAAAACAATTCATCGATATTTTAGGAACAGGAAGAACTTTATTACAGCAAACTTATGATCGCTTAGCAAAAGTTTGTCCGAAAGAAAATGTTTTTGTGGTGACCAGCACTGCCTATTTTGATCTTGTTCACGAACAATTACCAAAATTACCAAAAGAAAATATTTTGTGCGAACCTGCACGAAAAAATACTGCTCCTTGCATTGCTTACGCATCTTATAAAATTCATAAATTAAATCCGAAAGCAATTACTGTTGTCGCACCGAGTGATCATTTAATTACAAAAGAAGAGGTTTATGTAAAAGCAATTAAATCTTGTTTTGAAAAAGCTGAAGCAGAAGATTGTTTAGTGACTTTAGGTATTAAACCTTCCCGTCCCGATACAGGTTATGGTTACATACAATATATTGACTCACCGCAAAAAGAAAAAGATAAACGTATTTTCAAAGTAAAAACTTTTACTGAGAAACCGGATCACGACATGGCAAAGTTCTTTATGGAGAGCGGCGATTTTTTATGGAACTCAGGAATTTTTATCTGGAGCACAGAAAGTATTATAAGATCTATGGAAGCTAACGACTCTGAATTAGCGAATGTTTTTAAAGAGGGTTGGGACGATTACAATACTAAGAATGAACAAAAATTCATTAACGACGCGTACAATATTTGCAAAAACATTTCAATAGATTATTCTGTAATGGAAAAAGCAAATAACGTTTATGTGCGTTCATCAATAATAGGCTGGAGCGATCTCGGCACGTGGGGTTCTTTATATACTCACCTGAAACATGACTCACATAAAAATGCTATCGTTGGTAAAAATGTAATGCAATACAACTGCAACAATTGCATAGTACAAGTCCCGAAAAATAAAT
>JANYCL010000110.1 GCA_025360355.1 Sphingobacteriaceae bacterium | reverse complement strand
GAAATCTTCAATAACTTCTAACACTTTTATTAAAGTATCTGTACATCCCCATACGTTTGTTTGTACAATGGTTACAGGGTAATTTCCAACAACACTGTATTCGTGATTTGGATTTTTTATGCTTGAAGAATTTGTTGAAGGATTATTTGTCCAATCACCAAAATCCCAATATTGTGCAACTATAGAACCGCTTTGTGAAGTACTAAAGAAGCTCACATGATTATCAATGAAACTAACCTCATTAGGATCCCATGAAAAATCAGGTCCGGGGCGCGGGAAAGCTGTAATTACAAATGGAGCAGTTTTTACTGATTTACATCCATTAACATCAAGAATTGTTGTAGTGATAGAATAAGTTCCAGCTGATTTAAAACAATATGTCATCGGATCGCCTGATGCTAATTGTCCTTGACCAAAATTCCAGCCAACACTAACAGCTTGCGGTGATGAACCACTTTGGAAATCGACACATAAAGGAACACAACCTTGAATTACGGATGCTTGAACATTCGGTTGTGGCGATGGGTTTACAAAAACAACAAATGTTGTATTAATTAAATTCATTGGACAAGCAACATCATTTGCGGTAATTGTATAGAATGTAGATCCATTTGGAGAAGCAACAGCATAAGTTCCAAAAGGCGGCATTAAACCTGCTGCAGGCGACCAAACAATACTATAAACACCGCTTCCTCCGCCAACACCTGCGTGTATACTCACTGTATCTCCCTGACAAATTGTTTTGTTTGTTGGAATTGTTGTGAAAGTTATTGGCGTTAAAACTACAACAGGAATACTATCAGAAGTAATACAACCGTTTGTATTAACCACCAATGTATAAGTTCCTGATTGGTTTGAATTAATGTTTGGAATGTTTAAGTTTTGAGTATTAGAAGTGTATCCTCCAGGGCCAGTCCAAGTATAAGATGTTGCACCAAATGGACCTTGAATAAACAGGGTAGTATTATCACAAATGTTTGGTAAAGGTGCTAAAGTAAAATGCACTAATGGTTTTACAGTAACATCAACAGTATTAGAAGTTGAACAAACAACATTGTTTGCACTGAATGATGCAGTAACCGTATAAATACCGGTCATTGTTGGAAGCGCGTTTGAAAAAACAGGATTTTGTGCTGCTGATACATAACCGGGACCAACCCAGGAATAAGAAGTAGCATTAGTTGCTCCTGATGATAAAGCAAAAGAAGTGTTTTCACAAACACTAATAACTGAAGGCGCAACAGTAACTTGTGCAACCGGAATAACAGTTACTGTAGTTGTATTAGTTGTAGTACAAACCAGAGTTCCGGTTGTAACATTAGCAGTCACAATATAACTTCCGCTTTGTGCAGGAAGTAAATTTGTTAATACAGGATTTTGAGTTGCATTTGCATATCCGCCAGGACCGCTCCAACTATAAGTTACTGCAGTACCTGTTGCGAGTGCTGTTAAATTAACTGAACTTCCTTCGCAAACTGTAGACGCTGAGTTTATAGCAACTGTTGGATTTAAAACTGTTATCTGCGTAGTTGTTGTAACGGTAACGACAGTGTTTAAATTAGGATCTGTTCCTGTTAAAGTTACAGTATAAGAAGTACTAGTAGCAGGCGACATTGTAAAACTAATATTGCTTCCCAAAGAAACGTTACCACCCGGATTAATAACTGAAGAGGCGCCCGTTAATAAAGTTGTACCAGTTAGTACTGCTGAACTCCCCTGACAAATTGTTTGCCCGGGAATTACAAATGGATTACAAGATAAACCTGCTGTTCCTGTATTGGAAAAAGAAACGGGGGTTGTAACACCACTCCAGTTAGATATACAAATTACAAATTGTTGTCCGGCTGTTACATTTATAGAAGGTTGAAAATTCTGAGCTGTTCCGCCTGCAGGTACGTTACCCATTCCTGTTCCGCCTGAACTTGAAGCGTTCCAGTTACAAGCTGCAGGAGGTAAAGTGTTACCAAAAATACTTGCGCATGAAGTTGGTGTGTAAGGCCACATGGTCCAATCATAAAAACCTGCCTGAGGATTTGCACTTGCCGCAGCACCGAATGAAAAACCAAGAGCCCCGGTGCTTGATACAGTTAATAATAACCATTGTGGTCCAGGCGCGTTTGCTAAATGACAACCTGAATTTGGAGGAGCTAATGGATTGTTTCCATTTCCCATTTGAGGATTCGTGCTAGGATTACTTATAGTTAAACCGGGAATTAAACCATTACCGAGACTTGATGAAAATTGAAAGTTCGGATTACTACAAACCGGCTGTGCTGCGTTACATGCTGCAGCATTTTGCGATCGAAGCGTATTATTTAAAACCGAAAATAAAAAAATTATGTATACTATTCTTTTCATTAAAATTATCGTGTAATTAATTTATGGATTGATTCGTAAACTGAACCAGCAGCGAGATTTTCGTAAACCATATTTCCGTTACTATCAAAAACAATATTATATCCTGAAGATTTTCCTTTTAATTCTTTAAGTATCTCCGAACTACCGGATGGAATTGCAATTATTTTTGATATGCCATCTTTTTTAAGAGTGATATCGCCATTAACTGAATTATTATCGAGATTAATATTTAAAACAATAACTCCTTTATTACCACCTTTCAATTTTGCATATTCATAAACCTTATAAGCTTTTTCAAAATCTGTATTAAGATCACGGCTATTTTTATCTGTACTTGACCAAACATTAATAGCTATTAAACGCTGGTCAATTAATACTTCTTTCGTTTGTGAATTTAAAAAAGAGCTTAATTTATTATAAAGACTTGTTTGAGCCTTACTAAACAAGGTTCCTAAAACAAAAAGGGTTACGTATATTGGTTTCATAATATTACTATACAAAATTAGGGAAAATAAAACCTTTAGAGCCTAAATTTCAATCATTTATCGGCTGGATTCACTCAATTTTTGGATTCTTAATTGTTAAAACCCACTGAGTAAACACTTTGTTAGCAGCTTTATTTCATCAAGGGTATTGTATTTACCGAACGAAAAACGATAAGAGTTTTTGATCTCAATATCAGCTAAGCCCATAGTTTTTAATACATGCGAAGGTTCAGTTGTACCACTACTGCAAGCAGATCCGCTCGAGAAAGCGAATTGCTTAAGCAAAGGCTTAATATCTAATGTTGCCGGAAAAGTAATGTTGCTCGTATTATATAAACGGAATTTAGTACTTCCATTGATCCGCAAACCATCAATATCTAAGATCTGATGCTCGAAATAAGCCCTGAGTTTAGAAACTTCAGTATTATTATCCCACATTTCTGCTTGGGCAATTTCACAAGCTTTTCCTAAACCAACTATTAAAGGAACATTTAAAGTACCTGCCCTATGATAATTTTCCTGCGCACCACCATGTAATAACGAAACAACATTTACACGTGGGTTTTTACGACGAATATACAAAGCGCCAATTCCTTTTGGTCCGAAAAATTTATGCGCGCTTAAACACATGCAGTCAATTCCAAGATCATTTACATCCATTTGTGTTTTTCCGGCAAGTTGCGTTGCATCCGAGAAAAAAATAATTTTATTTTCTTTTGCTATAGCAGAAATCTCTTCCAATGGCTGAATGACACCCGTTTCATTATTAGCTGCCATCACCGAAATTAAAATGGTTGTCGGTTTTATTGCAGCCTTCAATTCATCTAAGTCAATTAAACCTTCTCTATCTACATTTAAATAAGTTATTTCCGCACCTTCTTCTTTTAAATATTCGCAGGTATCAATTACAGCTTTGTGTTCTGTCGAAACTGTTATGATATGATTGCCTTTTGTTTTGTATGCTTTGAAAATACCTTTAAGGGCTGTATTAACTCCTTCCGTTGCGCCTGAAGTGAAAATGATCTCGTTGGGTTCCGCACCAATTAAATTTGCGACCTGCTCTCTCGCTTTTTCACCCGCAACATCCGCAGTCCAGCCAAACTCGTGCAATTTACTTGAAGCATTACCATAATTTTGCGAAAAATAAGGCAGCATCACTTCAAGAATCCTATCATCTACTTTTGTTGTTGCATTATTATCGAAATAAATCATATTAAAAGGGCAAATATAAAAGAGAAAATGGCTGATGGAAAATTGTTTTGGAATAAAAACTCCATTTGCCCTTTGCCATCTTACATTTTACATATCTTTGCGTTCAATGTTTAAAGGTACAAATAAACATCAATTGCTGCTCCATTTCATTGTGCTTATTTGGGGATTTTCACCAATTCTTGGTCGCTTTATTACTTGCTCTACCATGCAATTAGTTTGGTTCAGAATATTATTTACGCAGGTTTTAATTCTCTCGTACGTTATTTTTACCAAAACGAGTTTAAAAGTAACAACAAAAACACTTTTAAAGTTAGCCGGTATTGGTGTAGTTATTGCGGCGCACTGGGTTTGTTTTTATGGTGCCATTAAAGTATCTAACGTATCGGTAACAATGGCTGCTTTTTCTACACTAACTTTATTTACCGCCTTAATTGAACCTTTAATTTTGAAACGCCGGGTGCTTTGGTACGAATTATTCATTGGTTTAATTATCATTGGTGCAATTTGTCTTATTTTTTCAGTCGAGATCACATTCTGGCAAGGAATTATGTTGGGAATTTTAGCAGCTTTTACAGGAGCCATTTTCTCTGTTTGCAATTCGTTAATGATCAAAGAAGCTAATTCAACCGCCATTTCTTTTATCGAGTTATGGTTTGCTGTTATTGCTTTAAGTATTTATTTGGGATGTACCGGCGGTTTTACTTCCGACTTTTTTATTTTGAACGATCAGGCTATTCTAGGATTGATCTTACTCGCCGGAATTTGTACCGCATTTCCTTTTATTGCGAGTGTGAGTTTAATGAAGCATTTGAGTCCGTATACAATTAACCTAACCGTTAATCTTGAAACTGTTTACGGAATTGTTCTTGCTATTTTTATTTATAAAGAGAATAAAGAATTATCGATAACGTTTTATATTGGAGTAATGATAATTTTACTAGCCGTTTTTTCAAATGCTTATTTGAAAAGCCGCAACGAAAGAAAAAAATTAGTAGTATAAATAGCATTCGTCTTTTTCAACACAGAGGGACAGAGAAACTGAGTTACGCAGAGATTTTATCGAATGCAAATTGTTTTGTAAGCGCAGTATTCGCAAACATCAACATCTTCAGTTTGACTAAATGACTTTTTCTCATCCATTATTTCCTCAATAAAATTGATGAGATTCATTTCAAATTCATTCAGTAATTCTTTTGTAAAAACTAGCGGTTGTTTATTTTGCTGAATGAATTTCGGTTGTTTCTCGAATTTTTTAAATGGAATTATGCAAGGTTTTAATTCTCCCGGTTGTCCCATATTATTTTTATACACCAGCCACGCATATAAAAACAATTGGAGCATCTTATCGTATTTTTTATTGGTAAATAA
>JANYCL010000004.1 GCA_025360355.1 Sphingobacteriaceae bacterium | reverse complement strand
TGATTATTATTTAAGGTCGGCGGAAATAGCTGAGAAAATTAAATACAAAGGAGGAATTACAACAGTTAATGCAAATCTTGGTGCTTTATATGAAAAGGACCGTGATTTCAAATCCGCTCTCAAATGTTATGATAAATGTTTAAAGATAGATGAGGAAATGGGAGACAAATACGGTATAAATGTTGATCTCAAAAGAATGTGCAGCGCCTATTTTTTTCTTAAAGAATATAATAAAGCATTACCACTTGCTTTGGAAGCCATGAAACTCAGTGAGGAATTGGGTTACCCGGATGCAGTAAAAACAGCAGCTAATTTTTTATACAGGATCTATAAAGCAACAGGTGATGGCAAAAACGCTTATGAGAATTATGCGCTTTTTGTGAAAATGAAAGATAGTTTAAATAATCAAGAGATACAGAAAGCTTCTGTAAAATCACAATTCAAAATTGAATACGACAGAAAAGCGCAGCAAGCAAGATATGATCAAGAGAAAAAGGACATTAAAACTGCAGAAGAAAAACAAAAGCAGGTTATCATACGTAATTCCTTCATAGGTGGGTTTGCTTTAGTGTTAATTCTCGCCATTGTGATCCTGCGAGGTTTTATTCAGAACAAGAAAAAAAATAAAGTGATAGAGATGCAAAAATTATTAGTGGAAGAAAAACAAAAAGAAATTTTAGATAGTATTTATTACGCGCGCCGCATACAAACAGCTTTAATGCCAAGTTAAACTTATTTTGCAAAAGCGTTGAACAGATTAAAAAAAGTGTAAGGAGAAATAATAAAAACCAAAAAAGAACGTTGTAACATTATGTTTTGCATTGAAACAAAAAATTTAACGCATAGGTTCTCTTCTTCTGAAACTGTTTTAAGTAATATAAATCTTATGGTTCCGGAAGGTAGCATTTATGGTTTTTTAGGACCAAATGGCGCGGGCAAAACAACTACTTTAAGATTAATTCTTGGTTTACTAAAAAAACAAACCGGCGATATTTCTGTATTCGATAAGCCTTTTCATTTAAACCGGATTGAAATTTTACAAAGTACAGGATCATTAATTGAAACTCCTTCTTTATACGGACATCTTACAGCAATCGAGAACCTAACTGTGTCTCAAAAAATTTATCAATGTCCAAAAGAAAGAATGACTGAAGTTTTGAAATTAGTTGGACTTGAGAATACCGGAAAAAAGAAAGCATCTCAATTTTCTCTTGGTATGAAGCAGCGTTTGAGCATTGCTGTTGCGTTGCTTCCTAATCCATCTTTATTGATCTTAGATGAACCTACGAATGGATTAGACCCAAATGGCATAATTGAAATCCGTGAATTATTAAAGAAATTAAATCAGGAAAAAGGAATTACAATTCTTGTTTCAAGTCATTTATTATCCGAAATAGAAAAATTAGTAACACACGTAGGTATAATTAATAAAGGACAAATGATGTTTCAGGGAACCTTAGATGAATTATTAAATAAACAGAGAGAATCATCGTGTATCGTTTTTGATACAAATGACGCAATTAAAACTGCGGAAATTTTTAAGGAGAATGATATTACAGCTGAAACGAAAGACGGAAAAAGTATTGTGTCCATTATTGAAAAAGAAAAAATAGCTGTGCTTACAGAGCAGTTAGTAAAAAGCAAAGTAAAAATTTACGAAATAAGTACAATTAAAAACGACCTTGAAAGTATTTTCATGGACATTACCAATAATTAAAATGATCAGAGCTTTTATTTATAGTTTTCAGAGCGAATGGCTTAAACGAAAGCGCAGCGCTGCTTCATGGTTGGTTATTTTGGGAGCTTTCTTTATTCCTGTTAGCATAACCATCGGCCGGATAATTAATTTTGATTCTTTATATGCGGTTAATACTTCGAAGGAAGCGTGGAGCAAAGTTTTTGGTTGGGCCTGGCAGCCAATGGCATTTTTTTTACTGCCGCTCGGCGTTATTTTGGCAACAAGTTTAATTACACAATTAGAATTTAAAAATAATACCTGGAAACAATTACATACAAGTCCGCAATCATTAACAACTATATTTTTTGCAAAACTTTTGGCAGTTATAACAATGTTATTTCAGTTTTTTATTTTATTTAATATTGGGATCTACTTAGCCGTGGTAATACCAAGTATAATTTTTCGCGGAATTCCTTATCCTGAAGCGGCAATTCCATTTATGAAATTTTTTAAGATCGATCTGAAATTTTTTATTTGTTGCCTTCCTATAATTATTCTGCAATACATTGTTGGTTTACAGTTTAAAAATTTTCTTATTCCCTTAGGTTTCGGTTTAGCTTTATATGTTGGGTCAATGATGGCAATGAATTGGAAATATGGATATACGATGCCTTATATTTATTGCGCACTTAATTTTATTAAAGAATCCCATGGCGATCAGCCTAAGGTTAACATTTATATTTTTTCAGTCGGTTATTTTATTCTTTTTACGATTGCGGGTTATATTCTTTATTTGAATAAAAAAGAAAAAGGCTGAATTTTCTTTTTCTTACTAAATAATTTTCGTTAGTCCGCAAAATGATCAAACTTAAAATTATTCTTTCTTCCCGAAAAGAATTTTAAGATCTTTTTCTTTTTTAATGGTGAAATAACCTGCATCGGTCCAGAACCACAAGGAGTCATTGTTTTTAGAAAGCGAAACATTGCTGTCACCCAATTTTATCCTTAATTCTTTTTTATCATTTGAAGAAAGAACAGATAAGCATAATCTATAAAGTTCTTGAATATCTTTCAGGCCGCCTTTAAACCGTAAAGATTTGTAATCGGTAGAATAATTCTCATTCTGATAAGTGATATGAACCACCGTGTCTTTTCCTTCAGCAAAATAAGAGAGTTCAATATCGCTTTTGTCTTTTTTGAAACTTCCGATAGTTATGGGTTCAACTACCCCCTCGATATTGATCTGGCCTTTGAAAAAAAGAGGAACGAAAAAAAGCAAAAGAAAAAACTTCATAAGGCTTATCAAAATAACAATCTATTCTTTGATCAGTTTTTTAATCACAACAGAATTGCCATTGAATATCTTTACGAAATAAATTCCGGGCGACTGGTCTGAAAGATATATTTCAGTTTTCTGTTCAGTGATGTCTTTTTTTGAAACGATCTCGCCAACTAAGTTCGTAACTTCAAGAGTTGCTTTTTTTCCATTAGTAACGAGAAAAAATTTCCCATTCGTAGGATTTGGATATAAATTAAAATTAGTTGAATTTGATTCTTTTATTCCTGTTGAAAATATGCCTAATTTATTCAGATACGGACTATTTGCAAATGCAATTGTAATACGGTTAGTTTGATCTTGTGTGAACATGTACATCGCACAATCATCACTGTAACTCATGAAATTCATCAGCATTTCTCCGTCGGGCGTAGTGGATACTGAACCCGTGCACGATCCAACATTAATAGGATAAGATGAAGATGTACATGTTGGAGTTCCCAGCATAGTACCCATAGGAGGAGTATCATTGCAATAATCTGTTGAAGTACATGAATTCAAATGTAGCAATCCGAAATGATGGCCAATTTCATGTGTAACAATTCTCCCATACATATAAGGTGCGGCATAAGTTCCGGAAGGACATGTATTAAAACTTCCAACACATTTTGCATATATCCAACAGCCATCAGTAGTTCTGCTGGATACTACAGTAATTCCTGGTAATGTAGTGCTTGGAGGAAATGGAGTGTAACCGAGAACGCCAACTGCTCCGCTCGCATCACTTACCCAAATATTAAGATAATTGGAGCAATTCCACGTTGTGGCCGGCTTGATCGTACCATCCATATAGCTCGCAAAAGTTGAGAATGAACTGAAAGATGCAGGGTTCGACCAGCCTTTTGATATATAATTGATGCGTTCAATTCCCGGTTCTGCTAAAATATTTCCAAGGGAATCAGTTGTCGCTAGTTTAAAAGTTATTCCTGTATTTGCAATTCCGATACGGCCTAATCCGTCAATGCTTGAAGATGCAATAAATGTATTTGTTGCCCAGGTAGTAAATGCATTGGATGGATACATCCCCGTATTAAAACCTATTCCTGCATAGTCATCATTCAAAACAGGGATCTCCGAATTGATCTGGGCCTGCGAAAGGTTAGGATATGTTCCCACTGGTTGACTTCCATGAATAACATGGAAGATAACCGTTATCGTTTGCGCTTTTACACAAAACGCAACAAGGGAAAATAAAATAAAAAAACGGATAGTAAATTTTGTTTTCATTTTTTGCTTGATTAAGATTAAAGGATCGTGATCGATTTTTTTTGCGTTACTAATTTCGTGAAACCAATTCTGAAAACAAAATATT
>JANYCL010000472.1 GCA_025360355.1 Sphingobacteriaceae bacterium | reverse complement strand
GGATTATTTTGGTAATTTAATGTGTGCATGTAATTATAAACGTATTGATCCTTTTTTACGTCGTAAAAGGTCATGTTTACATTGGTTTCATTTGGTTTTGAATTTACATCCAGCAAATTTACCTGCGCACTTGTTTTATTTAATTTTTGTTTAATGACGATCTGAGTAATGTCAGTAAATGTATTCGTGTTATCGTAATCAAAATAAGTTCCAACGCATTCAAATGTTTTTATTTGTTCAACGGTTAAACCGATCCCGATGATGAATGGTTTAAATACTATGCCTTTTTCGATTAATTTTTGTCTTGCTTTACAGGGATCACCACCGCATTCTTCAATGCCATCTGTAATTAGAATGATCATGTTCACTGCTTTGTTGTCCGGAAAATCATTAGCAGATTCAGTTAACGAATGTTCAATTGGTGTTATACCGGTTGGCGTGGCCTCGCTTACTTTTTGTTTTATCGCTGCTACATTATTTTTCCCAAACGGAATAATTAATTTAGAATCACCACAATCGCCCGGAGGATATTTTACAGTATGACCATACATACGCAAAGCAAACTGCATGTTTTTTTGTATGGCTAAACTATCAACAAACTTATAAAATAATTTTTTTGCGCCTTCCATTCTGCTTATGTTGCCATGATTATTTATCATACTCCGGCTTGCATCAAAAACAAATAACACCCGCGTAATTTTTTCTGATTTTTTAGATTGTGAAAAAACAGAAAACCCAAAACAAAAAATGAATATGATGTAAAGCAAACGCATTAAAGCAAAAATACCTTTACATTATGAACGAAATAAAATTAAAGAAGATACTTATAAACGAAACAGATGTTGAAATTACCGTACCATGGTAACTGTTCCCTTCAACTCGATGAATTCGCCGCGTGAATTTTTATACTGGATCAAATAAACATAGGTGTTATCTTCCATTCCTGAACCATTCCACCCTTCCGTATCGGAAGTAGTTTCGAAAACTTTCGCGCCCCAGCGGTTAAATACCGTAACATGATAATCTGTTTTTTCAACAAACTGCGCTACCGGCAGCCAAATTCTGTTTTCGCCTTTAGGAGTAAATGAATTTGGAACAAATACTTTAGCCTCTACATAAGCCTCTGCAACATTTGAACTACTGGAAGCCTGAAAACCATAAGGATTCCCAAAACCTTCAACCGCTGAAACATAATAACCAACCTTTCCGCTTTCCTTTACAATGTCTTCAACATTATCGGTATAAGTTGTAATACCATACGGAACAAAATCTACAGGCACAGGATTAACTGCATCATTCACAATTCTGAAAACAAAATAACCGGCTACACCTGCGGTCCACGAAGAATAATCATTCCACGATAAATTATTATTGAATATTTTATCGTTGTCGTTTTTAACATGCAATAAAATAGTTTTTCCAATATTACTCACGAAACGCGAATTGCCGCAGCTATCAAGAACCTCAGCTTTGTAAAAATAACTTTTTTGTGAAGTTGAAACACTTTGATCGTTATAACGCAAAGTTGCGTATCCATTGTAAGGCACAAACGCGAGTGAACCAAATGAAATCCCGTCTTCCGATTTATAAATATTAAATCCGCGACAAGGAACTAAAGTATCGCAATATAAAGTTACTGTTACGCTTTGATCAGGATCTACACTTACCGATTTTAAATATACAAAAGAACTTGCAGGCGGTGCGGTTGCAACCAAACACGAACGATTTGATGTAGATGTAATAGCACCAAACGCATTAAACACACGCACTGTATAACAATAAGTTTTTCCGGGAGTTAAATTTGTATGCTGATACGCTGTGACTGTACTTGAACTTAAATATAAAAACGGACCGGCATTTATTGAACAATAAATTTGATAATGCGAAACACCTAAAGGGATATTATTATAAGCGGTCCATGTAAGATTAGTTGTGCGCGCACAAACATTGTAGTTACTTTTTAAAAGCATGGTGCTTTGCGGATTTGTACTTAACAGTCCTATATTTCCACAACTATCCATAGGGGCTATTGCGTAATTTGTGGAAGCAGTATTAGCAATTGTAGAAGTAGTTGTATAGATCGTATTATTAATTCCATAAACCGTATCAATAGAAGACCACGCGGAAGAACCAACAAACTGATAAATTACATAAGCATAGCAATCAGGATACGATGAGGCTGTCCAACCCAAAACACTTTGTCCGGTGGCATTTACACTTACCGAATCTAATAATCCTTGTATTGGTCCCGGATCAGGTGGTGTTTGATCTTTAAAATTTGCTCCTGAAATATTTGAAGTAGATAAACATCCGCTTGCATCGGCTTGCAGAATTTGATAATTGTTAGAAACATTACAACGCGAAATTATTTCAGAATAATTTGTAAGAGGCGTTGTTTGCAAAACTGTCCATGCCGGATTTGGAAGCTGTTGTTTATTAAGAGTAAAATTAGTTACAGTTGTTGGTAATTTTGGTGTATGCAAATTATTATAAACTAAAGTTGCTGTACCTGTATTTGCTCCTCCTAAATTTAAATATATTGAACGCACGGTATCAGAAGCAACTGAAGTATTTGTTCCGGCTGCACCCCATCGTGTTTTTATGAAATAATATTTTGCCTGTAAATTTCCTGCCGCGCCAATATTTGTGAATGTATTAGCAGTATATGTACTAACACTTCCAACCGATGTATATGGTCCTGCAAATACAGCAGACCGATAAATTTCGTAACTAAAAAATTGTCCGCCCGGATCAGATGGAATTATCCACGTAAGTGTTAAGTCACCAGCAGCACCGCATGCAATGCAACGTAAACTTGGCGGTGCAACCTGAGATTTGGTAAGTGAAACCAAACAGAAAAATAATATGCTGAAAAATAATCTCAATTAATTGGAATACATCTGTTTAACGTACAAATTTACCTTTTATTTTGCCTCGGCTTAAATAAATATGGCAAAAAGCCCTTTTATTGACTGAAATGCCCCTGAAAATGAGCAAAAAAGCCGTTCATAAATGAACGGCTTTTTTGAGATGCTGATTTGCGCCTTCGGCGGTCAGCATGACAGTGACTGCTTTTTAAAATTACTATTTACTGTACAGTGATTTTATTTACCGCTGTTTTATTTCCAACAGTCAGTTTTATAAAATAAATACCGCTTTCGATACCACTTAAATTAACGTTGTAAGTAGTTTCGCCTTTAGCCGCAGGAATATTTTGCGTTCTAACACTTTGACCAATTACATTGATAATTTGATAAGATGCGTTTTCAGAATTCTCATTTACAAAATTTAAACTCACATTGTCTTTAGCAGGATTAGGATACACACTTACATTATTTAAAACGTTCTGTGTATTCTCAGTAATACTTACAGTTTTGTAATTGTTGTTTAAAGTAACCACTGTTTCGGTAGTTGTTCCTGCTAATGAAACGATCGTTTCGTTTGATATAGTTAGCAAAGGATATTTCGATAATCCAGAGTAATAATCATATTTATTTTGAGCATAAGTACCATTACCCAAACCTGTAGTAAAAGATAAAGCTGTATTAGTAGTAACTTTAAGTACGGTATTGAAATTATACCCTCCGGGTAACATTAAAGTTCCGGTACCTGTTCCTGTTACTGTATTTGTTCCTGCAAAAGTTCCGGGACCAGCAATTGATGTTAATGTACCGGAAACTGATGAATTTGTAGAAGAACCTAATGACATAGGATATGCAGTATAAAAAGCAGGTGATGAATAACCCATTACTACAGCTTGTCCACCAACTTTAATATCACCACCCCAATATTTTAAGGAAGTTGCAGTTGAAGAATAATAAGCATTGTTTGCAGTTGAGCTTGATACCGCTACACTTGCAGAAGGATAATTAGCCGCGCTTGGAGTAGAAGCAACTGTAATGCCATTATAAGATGTTGTTGTGGTTAAAACAGTCATCGAAGAATAATTCCAGGTTTGACCTGCACCAACTCCACCGGGAGTAATACCCACGGAGCTGCAATCAACTGTTTGAAAAGCATCACCAACAATCGGTGCATGATTCGCCTGTGTTAAAGTTTGTGCGTTTAAGCTGCTAATACATATTACAGCTGCAAATAAAGAGTAGATTTTTTTCATTTTATGTTTTGTTTTATTGGTTATTATTTATTGAATTGTTATTTTTTTTGTTGAAGATCTTAAACCTGAGTTTACTTTTACAAAATAAACCCCTGCTTGTACATCTGTAATATTAATGTTGTAGTTTACTAAACCCTTTTCGTTTCCTAAATTTTCTTTTTTAATGCTTTGTCCTAATGTATTTGTTAACTCATAAGAAACAATATCAGCATTTTCATTCACAAAACTTAAAGTAAAATTGTTTTTAGCAGGATTTGGGAAAATATTTAAACTTGCGATCTCTTTTACACTTTCGTTAATACCAACGTATTGATAATCTTTATTTAATAATGCAATTGTAGAATATACATCAGCCGCAAGGTTTGAAGAAATGGTTGAGCTGGTTATGGTAAATAATGGAAACTTTGTCAAAGGAGAATAATAATCATAGTTCAATTGAGTAACAGTACCGGTTGCAATTGAAACCGCAAACTCAAATTTAGTATAGGTCATAACCTTTATTACATTGCTAAAACTTCTTAAAGGCAGATTAAGTGTTCCGGTTCCGTCTCCTAAACATGTAGCTGTTCCGTTAGAAATGGATCCATTTCCGAGCGCCGAATAAACAGTACCGGTAAAAGCACTATTTGTAGTTGTTCCTAAACTCATCGGATATTTTGCCTGAATGGCCGCGTTCGAAAATACATAATCAGCACTTGTTGTCTGGATAGTGATATTACCTCCCCAGAAATTTAATGCAGTGCCGCTGCTTGTATAAAAATTCTTACCTGAATTATTGACTTTGGCAACTGAAGCTACAGGATAAATACTTCCGCTTGTAATTGAAGCAGCTGTAGTGTAATTGTTAGTAACCAAAATAGTTGTTCTGGTTGGAGTTGCTGTGAAATTCCAAATGGCACTACCTCCGGAAGCTCCTGGAGTTACCCCAGTTGAATCAATTTCGTACATATCATACTTATCACCTACAACAGGAGCATGATTGCTTTGGGTTAATAATTGAGCGTTGCTTACTGTTAAGCCGCCAAAGATCATTATAAAAGAAAAGTAAAGTTTTTTCATATCGTGGTTTTTTATGAGTATCAAAGATACTAAAATTTGGTCTAAAAATAACACGTATTAAAAGGATGTAAGGTTGGGTTTACCATAAATAAATACCCATAATTGAAGAACCCTATCTTATTTGAGGTTAGTTAAGCTTTATCTCAAGCTCAGGTTCCTTTTCCTTGGTAGATGTTTCAAGGCCTAAAATAGAGGGGGCCTTAATGGTTTCTATTTGCTCGGTTGGAATTTTACGGCGTCTTTTGCGGGTTTTGCCCGGATAACTCTGGTTAATTGTATTTAGCACAGGCTGATTCTCTGTTTTTACCATTGAACCTGTATCCGTTACTGCAACCCTTGCCTGATTAACCGTAGGCGTTTGAATAGCTGAATTTACATTATTACCAATGTTGTTATTTAAGGCTACCCGGGTTTGGGTATTAACCACCGGGTTTATTGCAAGTTTTACAGAATCAGTTTTAACTGGTACAGGAACCATCTTTGCGGGTTCTTTTGTAACCAAAACAGTAGTTTTAGCAGAAGGCTTAAAATTATTGGGGTTCGGAATTAAACTTTTCTCAACTTCTTTAGGAGCATTGGTTTTAAAATCGATAAAACTTAACATGATGGCCGAGATCCCAACAAGAGCTGCAATAAAAATTACAGGTAGAACCACATTACGGTTAATGTTTAAATGAAAATCGGGTAATTTAAATTTGGTTTGACTATGATTTACAGAACTCTCCACAAAATTACTTTCAAAATCATCCCACATGGATTCATGATAATCAACAGCCTTACTGTTCTGTAAGGTTAAACGAATTTGTGCTTCGTCTAATTCGTAACTAAACAAACTGCTCATTCTTCAACGATTTATTATTTTTATCAATATTTTTCTGAAGATTATACTTCGCTTTTTCGAGATTCGCTTTTACTGTTTGTTCGCTTGCTTCTAATATTTCTGCGGCCTTTCTCAAGTCATATTCTTCTACTATGTGAAGATTAAATATTAAACGCTGCGACGGAACCAATTGCTGCAACGATCTTATCAACACATCAAAATCAACACTTTTAAAATCAGTTAATGTACTGTCCACAAAAAGATCATAGGTTTTTACAGGAGTATCTGTTACACGTACTGTACTCGCAACATAATATTCACTTCTGATATTGCGGATAAACTCTACACAAAAAACAATGAACTCTTCCTGCAACCATTGCTGAAGTGTAAGCTTTCCGTTAGATTTAAATTTGTGAAGGTTTGAAAATAAAAAAGCAAAACCCTTTTGTATTATCTCGGTGCTTTGCTCTTTGTTTTTAGAATATCGTAATGCAATAACTGCTAATTGGGTATAATAAGTTTCGTAAAATTGTTTTTTAGCAATTTTGTCGTTTTTTAAACAGGCCGTTATTAAGTCCGGTTCGGACATGGCATTGGGGTTTTGTTATTCTTACGCTAAGATATTAACAAAGGTTACATAAATTGTTAAAAACTAGCCTCCTAGACCGATTTTTTCTGAAATATTCACCGGGACCCGCTTTTTTAGGTAGAATTTCCCTGCTTTTAGGTCGCCTTTTGCCTCTATCCTACCCATATTGCCCCCATTCATAAGGCTCATTACATCCATTAAGTTCATGTTCTTTAGAGATGTTTTTAGTTTAAAAACATAAAGTTTTTCACTGTTCCCATCGATGTGAACTCGTTTATGCAAACGGGCTTTCCCCATTTTTATCCCGCTATAAACCACATCAAATTCGGACGGATAAATTGAAAAACCATATGAGTTCGGATTTTTAATTCCTAAAATAACTTCGCCTTCAATTCCATCCTGACCAACTTTCGTTAATCTGAAACTTTTTACGCCTGTTACTTCTACTTCTTTAAAATCTTTACAGGAATTAAAAAAGAAAAATGCACTGATTAATATTAGGAATCTGAATTTATTCATTTTCTTTTTTAGTGAGATCACTAACTTTTTTTATGATCGCGAACAAAGATACTAATGCCCAAACTGCTTCCAAGACAATGAATGGAACCAAATGAATCATCATTGCTGAAATACCCGCTAAGAAAGATCCCAAAAAATTAAGTGAGAGATATAAATAAGAATCGGCAGTTATGACCTTAACAAGATTTAATCCGAAACCAACAAGTAAAATGGTTACTCCAATAGTTGCGATCCAATCAGAAACACTCATTACTTATTAGCCATGTAATTTTTGTAGAACAATGGAATAGTTTCAATTCCCTTATAGTAATTGAACAAACCATAATGTTCGTTTGGCGAATGCAATGCATCTGTATCTAAACCAAAGCCCATTAAAATACTATCTAAACCTAATTCTTTTTTAAATAAAGCGACAATAGGAATACTTCCACCACCTCGTGTTGGCACAGGTTTTTTACCATAAGATTCTTCCAATGCCATACTTGCTGCTTTAAACGCTGCAGAGTTTTGTGATACAACAACAGGCTCTCCGCCGTGATGATGCGTAACTTTTATTTTTACAGATTTAGGAGCAATACTTTCGAAATGTTTTTGAAATAAATTACTTATTGTATCTGAACTCTGATTCGGAACTAAACGCATACTAATTTTTGCAAACGCTTTCCCAGGTAAAACTGTTTTTGCACCTTCACCTGTATATCCGCCCCAAATTCCATTTACATCTAAGGTCGGACGAATTCCTGTACGCTCAATAGTTGAATATCCTTTTTCACCTTGCTCTTCTGCAACATTCAGATCTTTTTTAAAGTCGGCTAAATTAAATGGTGCATTTGCCATTTCTTTTCTTTCGGCTTCGGTTAATTCAACAACATCATTATAAAAACCGGGAATGGTAATGTGATTATTTTCATCATGACAAGATGCTATCATTTTACAAAGTACATTCACGGGATTTGCAACTGCGCCACCATAAACGCCGCTATGAAGATCGCGGTTTGGTCCTGTAATTTCAACTTCCATATAAGCTAAACCGCGTAATCCAACATCAATTGACGGAGTATCATTTGCGATCATGGATGTATCTGAAATTAAAATTACATCACCTTGTAATCGGTTTTTATTTTCTACTATCCATGGACCAAGATTAGCAGAGCCAACTTCTTCTTCACCTTCTATCATGAATTTTACATTGCAAGGAAGCGTTCCGCTTTTCATCATGAATTCGAAAGCTTTTACGTGCATGTACATTTGTCCTTTATCATCACAAGAACCACGCGCGAAAATTGCACCATCAGGATGTAAAGCAGTTTTTTTAATTACAGGTTCAAACGGTGGTGAATCCCACAACTCCAATGGATCCGGAGGCTGCACATCGTAATGTCCGTAAACAATAACTGTAGGTTTTTTAGGGTCAATTATTTTTTCTCCATACACTACAGGAAAACCTTTTGTTTTTGAGATCTCAACTTTATCTAAGCCGGCTTCAATTAAGCGTTGCTTAACCATTTCAGCTGTTTTATTTACATCACCTGCAAATTTAGGATCTGCACTAACAGAAGGGATTTTTAGTAAATCGAGTAACTCGTTTAAAAAACGTTCTTTGTTTGCGTTAACATAAGTGGTGATCTGACTGCGTTCCATATTCGAAAAATTTGGCTTAAAGGTATCATTTTAAACGTAATTGATACAGCTAATCAGCACCAATATTCTGCATTTTAGGTTCAGGCTTGGATTTTCAGTTATAAACTTTTGGTTCTTACTAATTTATGTTACCGGGCATTGCTAAAGGTTATACAATAGACTAACTTTACTCTACGTAAAATGAAATCTTTAAAACTCATAATCTTTGTTTTTTTAATTAGCTTTTTACAGGTTAGATCTCAAACACGTATTTACAATTTTACAGCTCTCCCATTAACTGATTCTATCCGTTTAAGTTTTACAGTTTTATCCGGATCTACTTGTGCGGGATGGCAAATTTTAAAGGGTTCTGATTCTTTAAATCTTCAACAGATCTATAATTATCCCGGACTTTGCGGAAATGTAAGTTTTGCTGAAAATTATAAGTACACTGATTTTAGTCCGAATAAATCAACGCCCAATTTTTATCAGATAGTAATTCCCCCATCCGATTATTCGCCTGTAAAACGGGTTGATATTGCTACCACTTTTTCCAACTTGCTTATATATCCAGAGCCTGTTGAAGATATTTTAAATATTACTATTAACGGACAAAAAAATTATTATTACGAAATAAATATTTACGACAGATTTGGAAGAAAGCAGGGTTTTTCGAGCGGAGATGTAATAGATAGAATTACCGTTAACGTTTCAGGTTTAGTTGAAGGCGTTTATGTTTTTTACATTGCCAAAAGCGGCGGTGGAGTTTATAAAGGAAAATTTTTGAAGAAACCGAAGAACTAACTCATTCGTGATTCCATATTTTTGCCACTAAAACACAAAGGCACAAAATCCCACTAAAAAATTCTAAGAAGAAAAATCTCCAAACAAACACCGACTCATTGTCTCATTGCCAAATTGTCGAATTGTCAAATTACTTCTTATAGATCAAAGCAACAGCGTAAGCATTTACGCCTTCTTCTCTTCCCACATATCCTAATTTTTCGTTGGTGGTAGCTTTAAT
>JANYCL010000423.1 GCA_025360355.1 Sphingobacteriaceae bacterium | reverse complement strand
AGTATTTACCAGCGAAGTATCCTTGCTGTTCAAAATTTGTTTGCGTGAACTAATACTCCTGTTCAATAAAATTGATTTTTGAAAAAGTTGCGCATTAAAGGCAACAGCTAACAATTCGTTATGGTTTTCTTTCGGCGATTGTTTTGTATAATTTAAAACAAATCCATTAAATCCATCGAAACGTGCACCGAGAACAGAATAATAAGCGAGTTGCTCATCTTCACTCATGCTTTCGAAAAATTTATCAAACTGCTCTTTGTATTCTTTAAGAGAAGAAACATAAAGTTCCTGTGCTTTTTTATAATCCTTAAGCTTGTAATATAAGTAAGCTAAATTAAATACTCCATCAATATAAGCCTGATGCTTCACGCCGAATTTCTTTTTTATAATGGCATTCGATTTCTCAACATTCTCAATTGCTTTTTGATATTTACCTTGCGCTTCATACAAGGAAACTGTTCCTCCTAAAAAGTAAGCGTAACGTTCGTGCTCTTCGCCGACTGTATTTTTCATTATCTCAAGAGCTTCCAATTTTAATTTTTCTGCTTCGTTGTAACGGTGCAAATAAATATTGATCATCGCGAGTGAATTCAAACAATTTGCATAGTTGGGATGATTAACGCCTAATTTTTCTTTATAAATTTCTTTTGCTTCTAATAAATATTTTTCTGCTTCTGCGTAACCGCCTTGGTCAATAAATACCAGAGCCATGTTACTTAATGCGTTCGCATAATTAACATGTTTTGTGCCCAATGAATTTTTACGGATGTCAATTACCTCCAGTAAAAGATCGAAAGCTTGTTTATATCTTCCTAAAATCCTGTACAGATCCGCTTTGTTGCTCATTGAATTTGTATAATCCGGAGAACGCTCTAATCTTAACTTTTTATAAATGACAATTGATCTGTCAAAAGCAGTTTCGGAAGCGTTATAGTCGCCATTATTTTTATAACACAAACCCAGACTATTAAAAATATTTGCATTGGATAATTGATCGGGCTTAGAGAATTTTTCTGAGAGCGCTTGGGCTTTGTTCAATAAAATTAAGGCTTCATCATAATTGCCCATCACACGATGTGTTTCCGCAGTGTTATTTAAAATAGTTATGTAAGCAAGTGTATCAAGAGGTTTAATAGAGCCGTGAATTTCTAAAAGTTTATTAAATGTTACGAGTGATTTTGCATAATCGCCGGTTCCTTGATTAATACGAGCGTCATTATTTAAAGCCATTAAATATTCCTTGTCTTTTTCGCCATTCAAAGTTTTGAAATAATAAATTAAAGCATCGTTCATCGATTTTGCATAAACGTAATTTCCCATCTCGACATACATCTCAGCTAAAACTTTAAAACGCATGGTGTATTGTAAACTGCTTTGTCCGTAAACAGCAGCTAAATTCGGAAGTGATTTAATGAATAAAGGTTCCGCATCCGGAAAATAACCGATATGACAATACAAACTGGCCAGATCGTATTCGTAAAACGAAGTGTAAAGTGTATCCTTATTTATTTTGGTGATGTCGATGGCTTTATTAAAAAAAGCGACTGCATCATTATAACGTTCTTGTTTAAATGCATTAACTCCAAAAAAATCGGTAATAATTGATTTCTCAATTAAATTTTTATCAAGATCCTTTTCGTATTTTTTTGAGAAGGTATTTAATTCTTCATCGGTAAAAGATTCGCCTTTGTCAATGCGTTTTTGAATAGGTTCCCATGCTTTTTCAAAACTTTGCGCAGAAGTATTTAATGAAAATAATGTGAGGAATAAAAAAAACGCCTGTTTCAAACAGATTGCTACGCTACACTCGCAATGACAATTTGGCTTCATTTAATCCTGCGCTTGTAATTCAAATTTGGAAGGAATAGAATCAAGAGTATCTAAAATTTCCTGTAAAGAATAGGAGGTCACTAAAATAACGCGTGTATCTTTAAAATTAGGAATGCCTCTGAAATAATTAGCATAATGCGTTCGCATTTCAACTGTGCCTAAACGTTCGCCTTTCCACTCAACCGATTTTAATAAATGTTCTTTACAAACTTCAACACGGTTTTTAATAGTTGGAGCCGGCAAATGTTTTCCTGTTTTGAAATAATGTTTTATCTCATTAAAGATCCAGGGATAACCAATACTCGCTCTCCCGATCATTATTCCATCAACGCCATATTTGTTTCTGTACTCTAATGCTTTTTCCGGCGTTACAATATCTCCATTGCCAAAAATTGGAATTTTAATGCGCTGATTATTTTTTACATCTGCTATATAAGTCCAATTCGCGTTGCCTTTATACATTTGTTGTCGTGTTCGTCCGTGAATGGTTAATGCTTTGATGCCTACATCTTGTAAACGTTCTGCAACTTCCATAATGTTAATCGTTTTATCATCCCAACCTAAACGTGTTTTAACTGTAACCGGTAATCTTGTTGATTTAACTACAGCTGTTGTTAAGCGCACCATCAGATCAATATCTTTTAAAACTCCAGCACCTGCACCTTTGCAAACAACTTTTTTCACAGGACAACCAAAGTTAATATCCAAAACATCAGGATTAGTTGCATCAACAATTTTAGCAGATAAAGCCATTGCTTCTTCATCACCGCCAAAAATTTGAATTCCTACCGGACGTTCGTAATCAAAGATGTCTAATTTTTTTTTGCTTTTAATTGCATCACGTATCAAGCCTTCACTGCTGATGAATTCGGTGTACATCATATCAGCGCCGTATTTTTTACAAACGTAACGGAAAGGCGGATCACTCACATCCTCCATTGGAGCAAGCAATAAAGGGAATTCTCCCAACTCAATATCTGCAATTTTTACCAAGGCTGTAAAGATACGAAATAAGCCACTAATTGCACTAATTGGCACGAATTTAAACACATAGGAAAGCATTCGTGTTTAATTCGTGCTATTCGTGGCTAATATTTGTTAATCGCCTATGGAAATTAAGGTTCCTTAACATCCTAATATAAAGTCCAGAAATTAATTTTTAAATCTTTGGGACATAAATATAAAACATGAAAAAAATACTATTTATTACACCTGTATTATTTGCGATGAATGGTTTTTCGCAAAACGTTATTCAACAAAATTTTTCCAATATTAATTTAACCAATCGTCAGGCTGTGCAGATGCAAAGTGCGCAGGTATTTGCTTCTAATATGATGGTGAATGATATTAATAGACCTGTTCGCGCGAATGCTAATCCGCAAATAAATTTTG
>JANYCL010000402.1 GCA_025360355.1 Sphingobacteriaceae bacterium | reverse complement strand
GCCATTTATATTAACGGATTAAAATCGGCCGGTTTGTACGATGAGGTTTGGCAGGCAGGCGCAATTTTATTAAATGTACAAAGCGTTGGTGTAATGGGCGACGAACGCACTTACGAAAATTGCGTTGCGTTACGTGCAGTAACATCTACAGATGGTATGACTGCAGATTGGTGTCATTTACCTTATGAATTTTTAGCAAATATTTCGAATGAAATTATAAATAAAGTAAAAGGTGTTAATAGAGTGGTGTATGATATAAGTTCGAAGCCGCCGGCAACAATTGAGTGGGAATAATAAATGTAAGATGTAAGAGGGAAAATGGCAGATGTGAAAATTAAATATTCAAAATTATTTTTGACTTGCATTTTTTGCTTTGCTTCTTTATTTTTTTTAGCTCAGGAAAAATCGAAGGAAATAAAAACCATTGGTGGTAAGAAATATTACATCCATAAAGTTGAGAAAGGACAAAGTCTTTATGCAATCTCAAAAATTTACAACATTGATATTAATGTGATTCTCGGTGAGAACGACGAGGCAATTGATGGTTTAAAGAACGGACAAGAATTAAAAATTCCGGTATCGGGTGCGGCTGCAACCATTCAACCAATTTTGGGTTCACCAATTGATACGATCCGTTATGCATATCATAAAGTTGCGAAAAAGGAAACCGTTTTTTCTATTGCGAAACAATATAGTATTACCGAAACACAATTGAATCAATGGAATCCAAGTGTTACGACCGCAGGAATAAAGCAAGGACAAATGCTGATCGTTGCGGAAAAGAAAAAAATTCTCACAAGCACACCTGTTACTATAGTTGACAGTGTAAAACCTTTGAAGCCAAAGAAAACAAAATACAACATTGGTTTGTTATTACCATTTAAGTTAGGTGAATCTGAATTTATTGATCCTAATAATTTAGCGCAATCAAAATCTAATTTTCCATCAGTTCAATCGTTAGCTGTAGATTTTTTAATGGGATTTAATAAAGCAGCAGATTCCTTAAAGTCGGCAGATTTTTCTATACAAACATTTTTGTACGATGTGGATGATAAAGATTCAAGTAAACTGGATGCGGTTTGCAATAGTGGCGATTTTAAAGCGCTTGATCTGATCATTGGTCCTGCTTATCCTTCAGGTTTTAAAGACGTATCCGCCTATGCAAAAAAATATAATATTCCTGTTGTATCTCCATTTACGCAACAAAGTAAAATTTTGTTCAAAAATAATATTGCATCAAAAGTAAATCCTTCGCAATTCACGATGATAGAATCATTAGCGCATTATTGTGTTGATTCATTGAAAAGTATAGCTTCTATCTACATGGTGAATAGTGGAATGGTTAAAGATCTACAATACGTAAAAGCATTTAAGTTAAGTTATAATGATCGTTTGCGCGAATTAAATTTACCGGTTAAGGATAGTGTTATTGAAGTTCGTGGATTAGCCGGTGCAAAAGCCGCTTACGTTGCAGGTAAGAAAAACGTGTATGTTATTTTTACAAACAATCAGGTTTTTTTAACCGATTTTATTACACAGCTCGCTGTTTTTGCAGATAAAAAAGATATCACATTGGCGGGATGGCAAAATGTAACAGCACAAGAAGTAATTGATCAGGATTATTTGAACCGTTTATCCTATACATTTCCTTCACAAAATAATTTGAACAATGTAAAAGCTTACAGTAATTTGATCAGATATTATCAAACGGAAATGTCGTCGGATCCAAGTGATTATTTTTTCCAAGGATTTGATCTGGGACAATATTATTTAAATAATTTAAAGACGTCAGGACCTGAATTTGTAAAACAACTGGATAAAATTCAAAGTGAAGGAAATTATTTGCGTTTTAAATTTTATCGTCCGGATGAAAGTACAGGTTTCGAGAATAAAGGCGTTTATATTTTTAAATACAGTAACTATCAGTTGTACCGAACTGCGTGGAAATAACAAAAGAAAATATTACTGAGTGGCTTAAAGGTTTGCAGGAAAGCATTTGTTCCGCATTGGAAACAGCTGATGGGAAATCAAAATTTTTAGTAGAGAATTGGAAACGTGAAGAGGGTGGAGGAGGTTGTTCACGCGTTATTAAAGACGGCAACGTTTTAGAGAAAGGTGGCGTTATGTTTTCAGCGGTTCATGGTACAACGCCTGAATTTTTATTAAAAGAAAAAGAACACTCAGGTAATGTAGATTCTAATTCAACTTTCTACGCAGCCGGAGTTTCCATTGTTCTTCACCCGCAAAATCCAATGGTTCCAATTATTCATATGAACGTACGGTATTTTGAAATGAGTAATGGTGTTAAATGGTTAGGTGGTGGAATTGATCTTACACCACATTATGTAAATGATGAGGACGCAAAATATTTTCACACAGAAATAAAAAAAGTGTGCGATAAGCACAACGCGAATTATTATTCAAAATTTAAAAGGTGGGCCGACGATTATTTTTTTATCACCCACAGAAATGAAACTCGCGGAATTGGCGGAATATTTTTTGATAAATTAAATTCGGATTCAGAAATGAGTTTTGAAAAAAATTTAGCATTTTGGAAAGATGTGGGTTCTGCTTTTGCGCCAATTTATGTCGAATTAATTAAACGCAATAAAAGCAGATCTTTTACTGGGGCAAACAAACAATGGCAATTATTACGTCGCGGCCGTTATGTTGAGTTTAATTTAATTTATGACAAAGGCACAAAATTCGGATTAGAATCAAACGGCCGAATTGAATCTATTTTAGTGAGTTTACCTCTCAATGCTTCTTGGGAATATAATTTTAAACCTGCTTCAGGTTCCGAAGAAGAAAGAACTCTTTCTCTCTTAAAAAAAGGAATTAATTGGGTTTAATTAATTTTTAAACCTCATCAATTGCGCTCTTGTAAAAGTCCACTCCGGAGTTTTTAAAAATGGACCAAAATCAGTTGAATACCACGGACTAATTTTATCGGTAGGATTATTTTTAAGAATGTGTATTTCTTGTGCGGGCATATAGCTTTGTGCAAGCATAAAAAATTTCGCGTCTTTTTTGTGATCTTCAACAACATCAATAACAATAACTGCATGTCCGGGCGAGCCGCCTTTAATAAAAACATCTCCCGGTTCCATGTCTTCAACATCTATTGATTTCATTTCGCGGCTTAACGACAAAGAGCCTGCATAAGTGAATACTAATTCGAGATAGTCTTTAAATGCTTTATAAGAGTGATCTTCTTTAGCTGTTTTTACCCAGGAATTTGTTTTCGGTAAGAAGCGGTATCCTGCTGCGTATTTTTCGTACTCTGCTTTATTACCATTGGTAAAATTAAAATGGATTTCATCAAATCTTTCTGCCGCAAATAAATATTCGGCGCGGAGACGCATAATGGCATCAGCGCATTGTTGAAGATCTTTATCGCCAACATCTACATTTATTACTGCATCGTAAACATTATCCGGTTGTTTTATGCTGCCATCGTATGTGTGTACTTTTTCTCCCGTGGGTTTTAATGGAAGTGTTTTAAGGTAATATTCAAAACATCCGCTGGAATAATTTTTCCGCTTGTAACCATCTGGCGGACTAAAACGTTCTTCAACTGTTTTACCTGTAGGATTTATTATTTTAACTGTTGGCTGCGATTGGCAATTCATCAACAACACACAAAATAATATGAAACAAACCTTAGGCATTAATCAAATGTACTGAAGTAAATCAGATTTTTAAAATTGAGTACTGATTACTTCAGTATAATACCGTAGGATTCAGTTTTATTTTTTAACAAACTTAAATTCCTTCGGTATATTAAAAACTCCTTGAACTAAATCAAGGAGTCTTGTATATAAACTAAACCTGTTAAAATTAATTGAAATTCGCCAATCTAACACCAACACTGAAAGGGTATAATTCAGGACCTTTATTATGCTGAAACATTTCGTTCAAACCATATTGAGCATATAATGTTACGTTACCATAACCAACACTTGCATAAGCATTAAATTGGAAAGGATTAAGATTATAACCATCATTACGGATCTGTTTATTGGTATCTCCATTTGATACAACGATCTGTTTGGTACGTGCGCCTAATAAGTATTTCCCAACAACACCAACACATAAGTGAAATGCTTTTTTCGGATTGGAACTCGTATTAAGATCTAATAATATAGGAACAGTAATGTAATAAGAAGTTAAACGGTTTTTCTTGTAAGAGAAAGTGCCTGTTGAATCCACTTTTCCCCAGGTAAAAGAACTGTCGGGATTTAATTTTACTTTGTTTGCAAATTGATAACGGTTAAAATCGAAACCTACACCTGTTCCAAGATTAAGATAGTTCTTAATTAGGTGAATGTTTTGCTGCCATAAATTAATTTGCCAGTTAAAAGAGCGGCTGTAATCCAACTCCATGTAATTATAAGGCTTGCTTAAAGAAAAACTTCCTTTGTTATCTACAAAACCTGTAACACCCATGAAGAATCCATCCCAGTGACGGAAT
>JANYCL010000386.1 GCA_025360355.1 Sphingobacteriaceae bacterium | reverse complement strand
AGTATTTCAATTTTTACTAAAATAAAAAGGCTGTTTATTTCAAACAGCCTTTTAAATTTAACGTTTCTAAATTATTTGATGGTGCTTAATACCGCATCGTCAATTTTAACGGGATATTTATTTTTTAAGTAAGCGATCCATTCTTTTTCTAAATTCACCTGGAAATCCGCTGTAATTAATCCTTTAGCTTCGTTAATTGTTTTTGGCGATTTAGCTAATACTTTATTCACAACGATAACCAACATCTTACCATCTTTTTCATCCTTAATGTCATTGGCAACAACACCTTTTTTCCAGTTCTCATTTAAATATTTGTTTTCATTTTTCAGATACATAACGTTCTCAACTGTCACATTTAATTGTGATGTTTTATTGATAGTGGCTGTAATTTCTTTTTCCTCTTTACCTTTCGCTAACATTTTACGCACCTCAGCGCTAATTTTAGAATCTAAACAACGGTAAGTTGTTACGTCAGCTCTGTCATCCCATAAATAATTATTTTTATTTTTTTCGTAGAATGCACGTAATCCTGCTGTGTCTTTTACTGCTTTGCTCCACACTTTTTGGTCGGTAAGATCAAATAACAAAATTCCATCGCGGTATTCGTGTAAGAGATTTTTGAATTCGATGCGGGTTGCTTCTAATTGAGCATCTTCATACGATACTACCATTTCTTCCACCCACTTCTCATAAGTTTGTACCATCAATGCATATATATCCGTTGGACTTCTGTAAACCATTTGCTGTTCAAGAAATTTTGCAAAATCCTGTAAGCCGTGTTTTTTATCTTTGAAAGAAATAATTTCTTTGTCGCCCAATTTAGCAGCGCTGCTTGCTTTCCAGCTTGCGGTAAGATAAGTTGTATCTAAAACTTTCATTATCTCATCGCGGTTAGCTAAATTTTGTTTAAAACCATTTTCTTTTTTCACACGCGCAATTAATGCAACACGTCCCATTTGCGAACGGGTATCGCGTGCTATGCGGGCTTTTAACTCAGGTTTCATTTGGTCGAATGGAATTAATCCTTTTAATTCAATTCGTTTTATAATGTGCCAGCCATAAGGTGTCATTACAGGTGCAGATATATCGCCATCCTTTTTCAAACCAAAAGCAACATCTTCAAAATCTTTTGGCATTTTACTTGGAACGCCTTTAAAAGATGCTAACTGTCCAGCACGATCAGAAGTTTGTTTGTCTTCAGAATGTGAACGTGCAACATCATCAAATTTTTCTCCCGCTTTTATTTTTGCTGCTAATTCATCAATTTTTACTTTTGCATTTTTCTTATCTACATCTGTAGCATCTTTAGGGAATTTAACCATAATGTGTGCAACAGTTATTTCACCCCGGTAAGGACGTTTATCGTAAACTTTAATAATATGATAACCATATTTCGAACGAACAACAGGACTTACTTCACCCGGCTTAGTGTTATACATCATCGTTTCGTATGGGTATGCAAGATCTAAAGCAGAGTAATAACCTAAGTCACCTTTATTATCCGGTACCGAAGGATCATCACTTGTTTTTGGAGAGATCCCCGTAAATTTATCAGCACCGCCATTTTTATAATACTCCGCTAAATTTTTTACCGAATTTAATTTCGATTTATACAATCCGCTGTCTTTTTTCGCTAGGTCTGCTTTGATCGCGGTAGCATTTTTAAGCAATTTATCGTAATCAGCAATTTGAGCTGCAGTCGGCAATTTACCAACAATTGCATTGCGGATCAATGTAGCTCTTGTCCAACACTCTAAAGTGTCTTTCGGAAATTCGATATCGCTGCAGCGGATCAAAATATGACTTGATCTTATTTCCCACTTCATGCGCTCATACGCCTCGGTAATAAGATTTTCGTTAGTGTTTTTATCTGTTAAGTATGGAGTTGCTAATTGTCTTCTATAACCTGCTAATTCAGTAATAAATGAACCTGCGGTGTCTAAACCCATCGATTCTGCTTCAAATACTTTCATTTTAAATAATGAAAACAGATCGGCGTATTCTTTTACTGATTTTGGATCAGTAACAGTTTTAGAATTGTTTTTGCGGTAAACGCTTTCAAATTCAGATTTATTAACGGATTTTCCGCCAATAGTCATAATAACCGGGTCTGCTGTTTGGGCTAAAGCCGATACTGTAAATACTGTGCACAAAACTGCAATTGAAATTTTCATCATAATTTTTGTTTTTTTACGGAATGCAAATTTAATTTTTTTCTTGAATTTTAAGGCCTTATTTACTAAAAATCTCTTCTAGTTTTTGATCTAAAGCCGGTCCTCTAAGGTTTTTATCAAGGATCTTGCCCTCTTTGTCAATTAAAAGGTTCTGAGGAATACTGGAAATGCTATAAATACGTCCAACTTCGTTACCCCAACCTTTTAGATCACTTACATGATCCCAGGTTAACTGGTCCTTTTCAACAGCTGCTAACCACTTGGCTTTATCCTGATCGAAGGACACTCCTAAAATAGTAAAGCCTTTATCTTTATACTTATTATAAGCCGCAACAACATTAGGGTTTTCGGCACGGCAGGGACCGCACCAGCTTGCCCAAAAATCAACCAACACAACTTTTCCTTTATAATCAGATAATTTAACCGGTTTACCATCAGGACTGTTTTGAGTAAAATTAATTGCAGGATAACCAATTGTGGTACCTCGCATTTGCGCTAAACGGTCCTGTGCTAATTTGCCATATTTTGTTTCCAGAATAGATTTATCAAGCAATGAAGTAATTTCTTCCGTTTCTTGCATAGTAAAATTTAACCCGGGATTAGCACACTCAGCATAAATGATATAACCGCTTACTGCAGATTTAGGATGTGTAGTTACGTAATTTTTTAAACCTTCTTTTACCTTAGGGAGCATTTTTTCATATTCCTGTTGCTTTGCCGTCATGGTGTTCATGTCATTCGCGGTCTTAGCCATATTGTAATCGTTAATGATCTGCTGCTGTTGCATCTGAAAGGTCAACATCATTACTTTATAATCTTCATAATCTTTTTGACTTTGTCCTCCTTTAATACTAAGGCTTTGCAGCGAATCCATATTCATGTTAACAGTGGTTTTACCGCCATCAACATAAAAAATAATATTTGGCTGGGTCGACGCACTATTGGTAAGCGTTAACCAATACATATTTGGTTCAGGACTTTTACCTGCAAACTTGAATTTACCATCGGTAACTTTTGTAGAATCGGTAAAAGTTTTATCGTCCCACTTATGGTTTAAATAAATATAAGCGGTTTTATAATTTTTAGCAGTTCCTTCAATTGCAAAAGAAAAAGCTTTTGGTTTTTGTGCTGAAACAATTCCGGTAAGGAAAATGCCTAAAAAAAGAGTGTTGAATTTATTCATAAAAATGCTTTTAAAAGAGCTTTAAATATACCCATTTTATAGCAAATCTTATTCCACTTACGGCTTAAAACATGGTTTTAACAAAAATTATAAGGTTTTGTTAAACAGATGTATATCCGTAAGGTTTATTGAAACAGAACCTTCTGTGCTCACTTCCTGTTTAATAGGTACAAATTTAGCATGCTCCTCAAATTCATGTGCTTTGTAACTCATTCTGGAATATACCGTTTGCGAATAAGTATCGTTAATAGCCTTAATTAAAATAATTAATTCCGCATCGCGTTTAACTAGTTCTTCTTTATTCACTTTGTAAACAGGGCTTTTTTCATTGATGGGATGAACGATGGTCCAACTTAGTGTAAGGAAATTTATTTTACTTATTTCAAGTTCTAAACGTTCGAATTCACGCTTGTTTGTTTCAGGGTTGGAATAAGATAAAACCACACTTGCTTCCACTTCAATTAATTCATTTTGCTTGGTATTGGCAACTCGGAACATTAAACCTGTCATATCTTCATACGGCGATAATAATACATTCTCGCTGTAAAGTAAAACAGCTTTTGGTCGCGAGAAACGTCCGTATAAAACACCGGTTGCCAATGCAAAACCTAACAAACCACACATTGATTCTATGGCGGCAACTGTACTTACATTGGTAGCGTTAGGATAAACATGGCCGTAACCAACCGTAGTGAGTGTTTGAGCGCTAAAGAAAAAAAGATCTAAAAACCTTGCCGGACCATCATACCCTAAAATACCTCCAAAGTTCTGAAATCCCATCCAGTAATAAACAGAGGCAAATATTGTATTTGTAATAGCATAACCTGAAAGGATCACGATCAATAAATTGGTCCAGGATGTGGTGATCAGCCAATGGTAAATATCAATATTATCCATTCCTTTTCCGCCTTTGCGTTTTATGTTTACGCTGCCATCCTTATTTAAAAAACGAACTGTTTTTTGATAATTCTTAGAACCAAAGCCTAACTCCAGGCTCTTTTCTTTTTTTCTTTTATCACCAAGCATAAGTTTTAATACCTTTGTTTAATTATGTTCAAAGGTAAAATTTATTGGGTGTTATTGCTATTAGTTCCGGCGGCTTTTATCGGCTTTTATTTTTATGGCAAAAAAGAACAAAAACCCATTCGCACACTCGCTTATTTCGGACCGAAGAACACGAAAATAAAAGACACCCTTTACCATACCATACCGCCTTTTTTCTTCATCAATCAATATGGTAATAAAGTAACTGAGAATGAAGTTAAGGGAAAAATTTATGTAACGGATTTCTTTTTTACAACTTGTAAATCCATTTGTCCGATCATGAGTAATGAATTGGAAAGAGTTTATAAAAAATTTAATTCGCGGAATGATTTTTTAATTTTATCACATACAGTTGATCCGGAGACCGATTCGATACGGCAGCTTTTGGAGTATTCAAAATTTCATGGTGTGAAAGATGATAAATGGTGGTTTGTGACGGGTGAGAAAAAACATTTATATGAATTAGCACGCAAAGGTTATTTATTAAATGCTGAAGAAGGCAACGGCGGTGAAGAAGATTTTATTCATACTCAAAATTTCGCTTTGATCGATAAAGAAAGGCACATCCGCGGGTTTTATGATGGGACAGATAGTATTGAAATTAACCGCATGATCATTGATATAAATATTTTGTTTGATGAATATGCTTTCAAAGAAAAAAAATAGTTTCTTTTTTATTTTCTTATTTATTGCTTTCATTTCGTTAGCACAAAAACCTGCTGTTTATAAAATAGATGATTTATTAAAACGCATTCACAACAGCAGCGATACAATTTATATTGTAAATTTTTGGGCAACCTGGTGCAAACCTTGCGTTCAGGAATTACCAGACTTTGAAAGTTTTTATAGCTTGAATAAACCGGCTGTAATAAAAATTATTTTAGTGAGTCTTGATTTTAAAGAAGACATGGATAAAAAATTAGTTCCGTTTTTAGAAAAAAATAAATACAGTTCTGAAGTTGTGTTGCTAGATGAAATAAATGGCGACTATTTTATCAATAAAATAAATCCCGCATGGAGCGGCGCCATACCTGCAACTTATATCACAACCAAAAACAAAAAAAAGGAAGAGCTTTTCGAGAAAAAAATGGACCTTGCGTTGCTAAACGAAGCGATAAATAGTTTTTTAAAGTGATTTTCAAGACTTTAAAGGTTAGTCGGATTAAGAGTCAAAATGGTCGATTTTTAGCTTAAAATTGTTGTAAAACGTTAATTCTGGGAAAATCCTGTAATTTTTTGTATCTTTACTCGTTAATTACTCAAACCGTCTAAATTCATTCAATGAGACAACTTAAAATAACCAAATCCATTACCAACCGCGAAAGTGCATCTCTTGACAAATACCTTCAGGAAATTGGCCGCGAAGAACTCATAACCGCTGAGGAAGAAGTTCACCTGGCAAAAAAAATTAAAGAAGGCGATCAGAAAGCACTTGAGAAGTTGACGAGAGCAAATTTACGTTTCGTTGTTTCCGTAGCAAAACAATACCAGAATCAAGGATTAAGCTTACCCGATCTTATTAACGAAGGAAATTTAGGTTTAATTAAAGCAGCTCGTCGTTTTGATGAGACCCGCGGATTTAAATTTATTTCTTACGCTGTATGGTGGATCCGTCAGTCGATATTGCAGGCTTTAGCTGAGCAATCACGTATTGTACGTTTACCATTAAACCAAGTTGGTTCATTAAACAAAATAAATAAAGCATACTCTAAATTAGAACAGCAATTTGAGCGCGAACCAAGCGCTGATGAACTAGCTGAACTTTTAGATCTGCCAATTGATAAAGTTGCTGACACTATGAAAGTAAGTGGTCGTCACGTAAGTATGGACGCGCCTTTTGCTAATGGAGAAGAAAGTTCTTTATTAGATGTATTGATCAATCACGATTCTCCAAAAGCTGATTACGGTTTAATTATGGAATCGTTATCGAAAGAAATTGACCGCGCATTATCTACTTTAACAGAAAGAGAACGGGATGTGGTTAAATTATTTTTCGGTATCGGAATGAATCATGGTTTAACGCTTGAAGAGATCGGTGATAAATTTGATCTTACCCGTGAACGCGTTCGTCAGATCAAAGAAAAAGCGATCCGTCGTTTACGTCACAGCTCAAGAAGCAAATTACTTCAACAATATTTAGGTTAGTCCCTACACAAGCCATATTAAAAGCCTCTTCATTTCTGAAGGGGCTTTTTTGTCTTCCAGAAATGAAGTGTAATTCGTAAGAGTTTCTACTTCATTTACTCAGTAATTACAATCATTTAATCATCCGATAACACCTTGCCTAACCTTTGGCATTAAGTTTGCGTAATAGTTATTAATAAACATATAATACCATGAATACCATACAAGCGATAATTATTTTAAAGAACGGAATGAAAAAATATGGTTCTATAGTAGGTTCTGAATTCAGACATACCGTACTTTTTATTCCGGGTGCAGAGACTTTGTTTACGAATACCGAAGCAGCTTTGAGTTTAGCTCAATACATTCCTGTTGACGAGATCGAGTCGATCGATACTTACTTAAAGTAATTCCAAACCGGATCTTCCGTTATAGGCGCAGCTTTTACACTCACCTCTTCTAATTTTATGGGATGCATAAAATTTAAACTGTATGCATGTAAATGAATAGAGGCATCTTTATTACTTCTGTCGAAACCATATTTCAAATCGCCTTTTATCGGACAACCAATTGTAGATAATTGCGCACGGATCTGATGATGACGGCCGGTAAATAATTTTATTTCCAGTAAATGATAATTATCACTCGACTTTAAAAATTTATAGGCGAGTTCCGATTTTAAACTATCCTTCACTTCTTTTTCAAATGCTTTCGATTTATTGGTCTTTTCGTTTTTAAGAAGGTAATGAACTAAATGATCTTCGGTTTTAGGCGGTTTATTTTTTACAACTGCCCAATATGTTTTATGCAGATCTTTATTCCGTATCAATTCATTGAACCGCGAAAGTGCTTTGCTGGTCTTAGCAAAAATAACCAAACCGGAAACAGGTCTATCGATACGGTGGATCACACCCATAAAAACATTTCCGGGTTTTGCATCGCGGTCTTTAATGTAATTTTTTAATTTTTCCGATAAAGGCATATCGCCGGTTTTATCGCCCTGCACAATTTCGGAGGAAAGTTTATTGATGATGATAATGTGATTATCTTCATAAACAATTTGTTCTTTGTGTATAGAATTCGACAGTGGTTTCATGTTCTCGCAAAGACGCGGAGACGCTAAGTTAAGATTTCTTTTACTAATTGCTCGTACACTTCTTTCCAGCCTTTCCATTCACTAACACTTCCCATTGTGTCGTTATGGATAATGGTAACCAATTCCCCATTATATTTTTTTACTTCATCAATAATAGGTTTTGCAAAAGTTATCGCTGTTTCGTTGGTGGCTTTATTGGTAAATCTTAATGTTGTTTCGATAATGCAAAACGGATGAATGATCAACGGCGTTTCCTGCTCCGAATCCAGATCATACCAATTATAAGGAATACAGAACGAAGCCCTGAACCCATTATAATTTCCATAGCCCATAGAATAATCGGATGTAATACCCGCTTGCAATAACGACAAATAAGTTTCAGGGAATTTTAAAATAGCAAAATGCTGGCGACTATTCTTAACATCTGCGTGTGTTATGTTTGCTAAACGGTTGACTTCAATTTTAAGTTGATTTAAATTATCGTTTGATTTATACGAAGGATGAATTCCGATCTTTGCATAATCGGCCAAATGTTTAATTAAAATTTGAAAATCTTTATTATTTGCGGGATGATTTTTATCATTAACACCGTAATCGCCGAGCAAAAAGAAAAATAGAACATTTAAATTATTTTTCTTCTGCACTTCTAACAAAAACTCATACGAATCAAAAGGATCAGGTTTACTATTTAAAATTACTGATGTACGTTCTTTTATTTCTTGAAAATTTCGAGTGATAATACTTTTTAAATAACCTCCGGCTTCGCGCATTACGCCTTTATATTTGAATTTATAAGCGTTATCAATATCAATGGTTGATACATAGGAAAACGTATGCTTCTTAACTTTTAATTCAGGATACTTAGTGATCAACAAATTTTTAAATTGTTCTATCCATAAATTCACTAAGGGCATATCCATAAAATCATATTGAAATGCCAAACTGTTCTTTACATCAAAACGGTTATACTTATCCTGCTTAAATGGTAAATATTCTTCATAACGGCTAAGCAACCAAAACGAAGCCGCTAAAATATCAAACTGTATATCGCCATGTGTTTTGAAAAACACTTTGTTATAGTCTTTTTGACTATGAACTTCTATCAAATGATCTTTTATTCCGTATTCAAATAATAAACTAACGGGTGTGATTTTTATACCATCTTTAATAAATTTTTGAGTTGAGTAATTTATTTTGGCTGATTCGGTCTGCTCAAACTGTACGGGATTTTGTGTAATTACAAAGTCGAGACCCAAAACATCTTTTAAAAAAATATTTAGAATATATTTTAACCTTGGGCTGCTTTTAACAGAGTATATTAATACGGGCTCGATCACCAATAAAATTAATTAATTGAGAGAGAAATATTTGAGACAAAATTATAACTTATAAACAAGGTAATGAAGATTATTAATCTTAAATTTGTCTATAAAGCCTTTCGAAATTGAACAGGAGGATAATATATCTCATTTTTTTTTTAAGTTCCATTCTTATTTCCCTGTTGTATTTATACAACCGCTTCTCCGTTGCTACTGAAAATACCCAAAGTGTAGATCTGGAACCGGTAAACGACCGCGACTTAACGGTTGGTATCATTGGCGACAGTTGGGTGGCCGATGGTCATATTGCCGGAACACTTCAATTGGCACTCAAAACAATCGGACGGAATTCAACTATATTTTATTCAGGCCAAGGTGGTGCAAGAACAAAAGAAGTATACCGCAATTTATTTGCAAGTAAAAAAGATGTATTCTCAAGTGCATTTATAAAACAAAAGCAAGTTAAATATTGCGTTGTATGTTGTGGTGTGAATGATTCTTTTGGTCAGTATGGTAAAAGTTACTACGCCAAAAATATGTGTCTGATCATTAAAGAACTTTTGAAGTATAATATTAAACCTGTAATAATAGAATTACCAACTTACGGCGTAGATCAGTTACAGGAACAACTTCATTTTCATAACAAAATTAAAAACGAAATTTTTGCTTTCTTTAATAGTGATAGCGGCGTTGATAATATTAAAGAATACCGCGCTGCGTTAGTTGAAGAATTAAAAAAACAATTATTGCGTGATAAAATTATTTTTGTGGATTATGACGTTATCTGCTCCGATTATTCGAAATGTCCCGAATATTACAGCGACTACCTCCACCTTACCACACAAGGCAATTACTGGCTTTGTGATGAGATCGCAAAAAGTATTGATTCTGACTGGAATTAATTCAACAAAGTATCCTGCGTAGCTTTTAAAATTTTTCTTGTGTTTTCTATTGTATCGCTCTCGGCATATACACGTAAAACAGGTTCTGTGCCACTGGCGCGAATCATCATCCATTGATCATTTTCGAAATAATATTTCCAGCCATCAACGGTTTCTAGTTTTTCAACTTTGTAAGAACCGAATGATTTGAATTTATCTTCCTTACAAGCTTTAATTACTTTTTGTTTTACTTCTTCAGTTAAATGCAGATCGTTACGCTCGTAAACAAAACGACCGGTAAGCTTATACATATCTTCAATTAATTGTTCTAAACTTTTTCCGCTCTTCGCCATGTATTCCCAAATGGTTAAGCCCATCCAAATCCCATCGCGCTCCGGAATATGACCTTTAATTGCTATTCCCCCACTCTCTTCACCACCTAATAATACATCTTCCGTTATCATATAACCTGCAATATATTTAAAACCAATTTGAGTAATTTCCAACGACAAATTATAATGCGCTGCTAATTTTTTAATGCGCGGTGTTACTGAGAAGGCGCAAACAATTTTTCCGCCAAACTTTTTTTCTTCAACTAAATATTTTACTAATAATAAAATGATATGATGCGAATCCACAAAATTCCCTTTGCTATCATACAATCCAATTCTATCTGCATCACCATCGGTACATAAACCGCAACTGATCTTTCCGTCCTTCTTAATTAAATTACTAAACTCCATTAAATTTTTATGAATAGGCTCCGGTGCTTGTCCATGAAAACCCGGATTTTCATCATCATGCAAATGCACAATATCCGGAAACAAACGTTTCATTACTCTTTGTCCCGCACCAAACATACTATCGTAAGCCAATTTTAATCCTGACTTTTTTATTAAAGCGATATCGAAATTCTCCTCAACATGTTTTACGTACATATCTTCAAGCGGGGCAATTTCCAGTAAACCATTTTTCTTCGCAGCCTCTAAATCTATGCTATCTAAATTAACAGAATGTTTATCCGGAATAATATCTTCTACTTCCTGAATTTTTTCAGGACCCAATGGTCCACCATAATGTCCTTTTAATTTATAACCGTTATAAGATGGCGGGTTATGACTTGCAGTAATAACAACTCCTAAAGATGCTCCTAATTTTAAAGCGCCCAACGATACCATTGGTGTTGATGTATAATCTTTCGCTAAAAAAACTTTTACGTTATGCGCAATAAAAACTTTTGCCGTAGTTTCTGCAAACAGTTCGCCGGCAAAACGACAATCATGGCCAATGACAACACTTGGTTTGTCAAAATTTTTCAAAAGCCATTTTGCTGTGGCTTCAGTTACGCGTGCAACATTATCAACAGTAAAATCTTTAGCAATAATTGCTCTCCAACCGTCGGTACCAAATTTAATTTTTGTCATAATAAAATAAATAGAGAGTTAAAGATACGAATTTAGCCACGAATTACACGAATTTTCACTAATAAATTATCGTTTAATACCCTTAGCATCGAGGGCTTTTTGATAGGCATCTGCATATTTAAGATGCTGCTCGTATGTTGCCGAGAAATCGCTGAAACCACTGAAGTCAGGCCTTGCACAGAAGAAAATAAAATTATGTTTATCGTAATCCAATACGGCATCAATTGAAGAAATATTTGGTAAACAAATTGGTCCGGGTGGCAAACCTTTATATTTATAAGTGTTATACGGAGAATCAATTTGTTTATCTGCATTCGTAACACGTTGTACATCAAAATTACGGTTTGCAAATTTTAAAGTTGGATCAGCTTGCATAGCAATATTTTTCTTTAAACGGTTTATGTAAACTCCCGCGATCTTTTCCTGTTCGCTTCTTATTCCGCTTTCTCCTTGTACAATAGAAGCTAAGGTCATTATTTCAACAACTGAATAACCTGTTTTTTTTGCGCGGTCGCGACGATCTTTTGTCCAAACCGAATTAAAATAATTTTTTATTTTTCCGAAGAACTCTTCTTTTTTTATGACCCAGCTTACTTCGTAAACATTTGGCAAGATCAATGCCATGATGTTATCGGGATCCAAACCATATTCTTTCTCTAATGTAATATCGTCACTTAAATATTCGTCTAATTCATCAAAATTCAATTCCAATTTAGAATCAAGATATTCGAT
>JANYCL010000376.1 GCA_025360355.1 Sphingobacteriaceae bacterium | reverse complement strand
AGTATTTCCTGTAATATTACCCGGCTGCCAAATGTATGTTGTAGCACCGCTTGCAAAAAGCGTTGCTGTTTGTCCACCACAAATTGTATCGCTTGTTGCTGTTACGGTTGGTAGAGGGAAATAAGTTAAATTAATATTTGCAGTTGCAGGACAATTAAAAGCATCAGTTGCATTAACTGTATACATGTAATTTCCCGACATTGGTTCAGTAATTGTATAAGGACTAGCAGAAGGACCGGCAACCCAATTGTATGTGTAAGGGCCTGTTCCGCCGCTTCCGTTAGCATTTACGTTAATAGGACTTCCTGCACAAGCAGAGAGTGTAGTGCTATTAATTGCAACTAAGAATTGAGTTGGCTGTGTGATCTGCGTGGAAGCTATTGTTACGCAACCGTTAGCATCAGTAACCGTACAATTATAATTTCCGGCAGGAATTGCTGTAGCATTTTGTGTGCTTTGCGCAGGAACTGTGGTCCATTGATAAGTAAATGGACCTGTACCAACAGTAACGTTTACATTGGAAGTACCGTTGCTTTGTCCAAAACATAATACATTTGTATCGGAAAAATTAAATACCGGAACAGGATTAATTACAACAGTATAAGTTATACTTGCTGTACAAGTTCCTGAAGCTACTAATAAAGTATAAACACCATTAGCAGCAGCCGTTACATTAGGAATAACAGGATTTTGAGAAATACCTGCATAACCAGGACCATTCCATGCATAAGTTGCACCACCTGTACCGAATAAATTTAAAGTACCTCCTGCACAAACAGGACTATTACTTGTAATATTAGGATTTGGTAATGGGAACACAGTAACATTAGACACTGCGGACGCTGTACATCCTGCAGCACTAGTTACTAAAACTGTATATGGTCCCGACATACCTGTAACAGCACTTGGAATATTTGGATTTTGTAATACGGAAGAATAAGCCATTGGGCCTGTCCATGCATAAGTACCACCACCGGTAGAAGTTAAATTTATAGTTTGATTAACACAAGTTCCGGGACTATTAACTACAACTATTGGAAGCGCATTAACTGTTACAGCTGTTGTAATAGTTGCGACACAACCTGTAGCATTTGTTCCGCTAACAGAATAAGTTGTTGTTACACCAGGCGAAGCAATAACATTCGGACCGCTCGCCGTATTTAAACTGGCAGCAGGCGTCCACGTATAAGTTAAGGCACCAGATGCATTTAAATTTGCAGAAGTACCTGCACAAATTGATGCACTTGCACATGTAATTGTTGGTCCGGAAGCTGCATTGATCGCAATAGTTGCAGTTCCAATCTGACAACCAGTTGCATCTTTTACTGATACAGTATAGTTTCCTGTTGCTACACCTGTAACGGACGACGCATTACCCCCAGTTGGACTCCATGTATAAGTATAAGGACCAGTTCCGCCTGCAACAGTAGCTGTGGCAGAACCTGCAGAACAAGATGAAGAAGTAACAGCAGTAATAGTTAAATTAGGTGATGAACAAATGTTACACGCAGTACGGTAATATAAACCCGCTGCAACGAAATTGTAACAATCACCGGAATTACTAAAACCATAAACTGCAGAAGTTTGTCCAACTGTAGCAGGAGCTCCCGGCTGTTGAATATAATCCCAAACAGTATTACTTGCAGATGCAAAAGTATAATTAGCAGTTGCTGAATTCAAATTAATAGGAGTTGCAGAAATTTGCTGTAAGTCGGATACAATAACGAAGTTTTGTGTTGAGTTAGCAGCGCCACACACATTAAATCCGGTAAGTGTATTTGTAATTACTCCTCCTGATTTTTCAACACAACCATCACCGATAACCATGTGTCCGGTAAAAGTTTGAGAAGGATCAGAATAAATAATAACTAAACTAGCTCCATCCATATCATTTGGAGTTGTTCCTAAACAAGGAATTCCGCTTAATGTATAAGTCCCATTTCCTGAAATAGCCGTTGTAACATCAGCACGATAATTATAAGTTCCTACATAACCCCAACATTTATCAGTATGCTGACCGATCATTGTCATAGGATAACTATTAGTTGCTAAAGCAGGATTTTTTAATGTTGCAGTAATAGCGACACCATTTCCTGAACCACCTGTATATAAAAATGCTTTTACAATTGTAAAACAAGGCGGGATACCGCTAACAACCATTGGAGCAGGTTGAGGAAGACCTTTTTGAGTTGTCATACCTGTAAATGCCCTTTGGTTCAAACGAACTGAAGCAGCTGTAAAGCCTAAACCGCATTGTGATACAGTATAAGATGTGGCAACTGTACCGTTACCGTTTTGTATTGTATTCGGGTTTCCTTTTTGATCAGAGCTTCCAACTCCGGCTGAAGAACAATTTTTACAAGGCACTCCTTGCCATTGCTGTTGTTTTGTTACCTGTGCATTAAAAACAGTTGCACTAAATAAAGCTAAAGAAAATAGAGTGATCCGGGTTAAATTTTTCATTTACGGTATTCTTAAATTATTAATTTGGTTTAATATTAAATCTGCATTCAAAGATAATGTAATCAACTTAAACTCAGGTAAAAACCCCTAAGAATTAGGTACAATTCACTCGAAATTGAGCAGGTTCTACCAAAAAACATGAATGAGTGAATGAACTAAATCCATTTTAGGCCCCTTTTAACGTTTTCGGTATTTAAATTAATTGCCTTTATATTAGCGTCATCTTATTTCAAATTTCATGACAAAATCTACCTCTTCTCAGTTTCAAACCTTAAAAACAATGTGTGCTATTCATGCTCCATCCGGAAATGAAGGTGCGATGAAAGATTTTGTTTTAAAGTATATTAAAGACAATAAAAAAAACTGGAAGCATAAACCAACAATTTTTCATGGAGATGGTTTTCAGGATTGTATTGTTTTAATTTTTGGAAAACCACGTACTACGGTATTTGCACATTTAGATAGTATCGGATTTACCGTTCGATACGGAAAACAATTGGTAAAGATCGGCGGACCGGTTATAGACAATGGCATTACTTTGGTTGGAAAAGACAAAAAAGGAAAAGCAGAAGTTAAATTAAAAGTAGTAAAAGAAAAAAGCGGGTATGCAAAACTAGAGTATACATATAAAAGAGATCTGGATCGTGGTACCGAATTAACTTTCAAACCAAATTGGCGCGAAGATGATAATTATGTTCAATGTTGTTATATGGATAACCGTTTAGGTGTTTATAATGCATTGAAATTAGCAGAGACATTAAAAGACGGAGCAATTGTTTTTAGTTGTTGGGAAGAACATGGTGGTGGAAGCGTTTCCTATTTGCAAAAATTTTTATCAGAGAAATATAAAATATCACAAGCTTTAATTTCGGATATATCCTGGATCTCGGATGGTGTTCATCCGGGAAAAGGCGCTGTAATTTCTTTGCGCGATAGTTTAATACCTAGAAGAAGTTTCATTGATAAGATCATAAAGATCTCAGCAAAAAATAAATTAGTTTACCAATTAGAAGTTGAAGGCAGCGGTGGCAGTGATGCAAAAGAATTACAGCAATCGGATAACCCCTGGGACTGGTGTTTCATTGGCGCCGCCGAACAATATGTTCATTCTCCCAATGAAAAAGTTCACAAAAAAGATATTGAAAGTATGTTAGAGTTGTACAAAACACTCTTGAAAGAACTGTAATTATTTTTTATTCAACGCTTCCAACGCAGGCTCGTAATTTGGCTTGATCTTGAGACACATATTATAATCCGCCTTTGCATTATCAAGATCCTTTAGTTGTTCAAAACAAACACCACGTGCAAAATACGCTTCGGTATATTTTGGATCAACGGCTATGGCTTTCGAAAAATAATCAATCGCTGTGTTTGGATTTTTTTTCTTATCCAGATTAATTGCACCTAAATTATAAAGTGCATTGGCATTATTTTTATTCACTTTTAAAATTTCCTGATATAAAGCAATACTTTCATCTATCTTATTCAGATCCTGTAACAATTTTGCCTTCGCGTAAAGTACATTATCATCATTCGGACGTAATCTTAAAGCGTTATCATAATACTCAAATGCTAATGGATTTTTACGTGACGCATACAAGATTCCAATATCCAAAAATGCATCAAAGAATTTCGTGTCTTGTTCAATTGCAGTTTGCATGCTTGAAATTGCTTTTGATGTATCACCCATTTCTTTGAACACTGAACCTTTCAGGTAATAAGCCTGTGCGATGTTCTCATCTAATTTTAACGCTTTATTGATCTGTGTAATTGCGTTTTCATATTGACGAACCAGAAAAAATAATTCACCTAATTTTAAAAGTGCTTCTGTATTAGTTGGAAATTTTTTAACTGCTTTCTCTAATGTTTCCTTTGCTAAACGGGTTTTGTTGGTCGCAAAATAAACATCGGCTAATGTAACATAATAACTCCCTTTTGTGCTATCGATCTTCATTGCACGGTTTACATCACCCATTGCTTCATCCATTTGTTTCAAACCAATGTAAATTCTCGCACGCTGATTATAAAGTGAATCATCATCAGGATTTTTCAATAACAATTCATTCAATGCTTTTAATTCAGGAGAATTTATTTTTTCAACTAACGAATCGTGCTTTACAGCCTGTACATCTTCTTTTTTCTCTTCGGGAGTACAGGAAAAAGAAAAACAAATAACAGTTAATAAGAATATAGATTTTATTAATTTCATAATTTAAAGATCATTTGCTGATGCGATCAACTCGGCCACATCCAACACTTTTGTTTTTCCTTCTTTATTAAAATGTTTTACACCATCAGTCATCATCGTATTGCAAAACGGACAACCAACTGCAATAACATCCGGATTCAAGTTTAAAGCCTCCTCTGCCCGCTCGTTATTTACTTCTTTATTTCCTTTTTCGGCTTCTTTAAACATTTGCGCACCGCCTGCACCACAACATAATCCGTTGGCGCGACTGCGTTTCATCTCTGTCAATTCTACATCTAATTTTTGAATCACTTCGCGTGGTGCTTCGTAAACATTATTTGCTCTTCCTAAATAACACGGATCATGATAAACTATTTTCTTTCCTTTAAATTCGCCGCCTTGTACTTTTAATTTTCCTGAATTAATTAATTCCTGAACTAATTGTGTGTGATGAACGACTTCGTATTTTCCGCCCAATTCAGGATATTCGTTTTTTATTGTATTAAAGCAATGCGGACAACCGGTAACGATCTTTTTTACATTATATCCATTCAATACTGTTATGTTTTGAAAAGCCTGCATCTGAAATAAAAATTCATTACCGGCACGTTTTGCAGGATCACCAGTACAACTTTCTTCAACTCCCAGAACCGCAAATTTAATTCCAACATGATTTAAAATTCTTACAATAGCTTTCGTTATTTTTTTAGCACGGTCATCAAAACTTCCCGAACATCCAACCCAAAATAAAATTTCAGGAGTCTCGCCTTTCGCGATCATCTCTTGCATTGTGGGTACTGTTATTTTATTTTCGCTCATTTTTTGTTGCTCGCAAAGGCGCAAAGACGCCAAATTTAATTTTCATTGATCCAGTTTGCTCTATCTGCTGGTGAGAACTGCCAAGGCGCTCCGTTATTCTCTACATTACCAAACATTCCGTTTAATGCAGAAGGCGCTGCGCTCTGTTCTAAAACTAATTGCTGACGGAGTTCCATGATGATCGCTAAGGGATCAATATTCACAGGACATTCCTGTACACAAGCATTACAAGTGTTACAAGCCCAAATTTCTTCAGAAGTAATATAATCTCCTAATAAAGATCTTCCATCGTCTACAAATTTACCTCCGTTCCTATCAACGTTCTTTCCTACTTCCACTAAGCGGTCACGCGTATCCATCATTATTTTCCGTGGCGATAATTTTTTTCCTGTAATGTTTTGCGGACAAGAAGAAGTACATCTTCCACATTCAGTACATGAATAAGCATCCAATAATTGTTTCCAATTAAGATCGGTTACATCTTTTGCTCCAAATTTTACAGGAGCATTCGGATCTAATACTGGCTGATAGGCAGGATCGAAATTTGGTTTTACAACATCTGTTACTTCAAATAAATTTTTGAATTCACCTTTTGGTTTAAGGTTAGAGAAATAAGTATTCGGGAATGCTAATAAAATATGCAAGTGTTTTGAGAATGGTAAATAATTCAGGAAACCAAACACCATTGCAATATGTCCCCACCAGCCAATGCGCTCAATAACATGTAGTGTTCCTTCCGACATTCCACCAAATAACATTGGACCAATATGACTACTGATAGTTAAACCTAATGAACCATCGCCTAAATTTTCGGCGTGTGATAACCCTCTTGAATATAAAACTTCATCTGCTCCGTTCATCATGAAAATAAAACAGATCAGAGTTAATTCTCCCAATAAAATAAAATTGGCATCTAATTTCGGCCAGCCATTTAATTCGTTTTGCACTAAGCGCGGAACTTTTAATAAATTTCTTCTCGATAAGAATGCAATTGTTCCTATGAAAGCTAATACAGATAAAACCTCAATGAAACTCACCACAAATGTGTAAAATCCTCCTAAAGAAGCTCTGAATGCTCTATGATGACCTAATG
>JANYCL010000335.1 GCA_025360355.1 Sphingobacteriaceae bacterium | reverse complement strand
CGAGCAGAATCTGAAACTCGAAGGCGTTATTAAACAACGTACTTCTGTAATTGCCGAACAAGTAAAATTATTGGAGCACCAAAAACAAGAGATCACCGACAGTATAAATTATGCACAACGCATTCAAAGTTCTATTTTACCAACGGTAGCCGAGATCAAAAATACCTACAAAGAAGTTTTTGTTTTCTTCCAGCCTAAAGATATTGTAAGCGGTGACTTTTATTGGTTCCATAAAATTAGCAACGATGAGTTTTTAATTGCTTGTGCAGATTGTACCGGTCACGGTGTGCCGGGCGCGTTCATGAGTACAATTTGTGCTGAGAAATTAACGGAATCTGCGTTACGTGATAATTCTCCTGCGAAAGTTTTATTTAACGCGAACAACGCGATCAAAAAAGTATTGAAGCAAGAGACGCTTGAAGAAGGAACGAATAGGGATGGGATGGAAATTGCTTTGATAAAATACAATTCCAAAACAAAGAAATTAATATTCACTGGTGCTAATCGTCCGCTGTGGATCATTAAAGGCGATACAAAAGAATTAGTTGAATACAAACCAACCAAAGCAAGTATTGCAAGTTTCACGCCATTGAACTTCGAATATGATCAACAAGAAATTTCGTTGAACGCAAATGATGTTGTGTATTTAACTTCTGACGGATTCCCTGATCAATTCGGTGGTCCGGATGGAAAAAAATTCATGACCAAGAACATGAAGCAATATTTAAAAGAGATCATGCATCTTCCGGTTGATGAACAACAAAAATTAGTAAGCTGGAAGATCAATAACTGGAAAGGGAATTATGAGCAGGTGGATGATTTACTTGTGATAGGAGTTCGTGTTTAAAATTATGATTTATGAATGATAAGTGATGAATGTTTATTTTTTAAATTAATTCATCACTCATAATTATTTCAAACGTATCAACTTTCCATTTCGTTTCACAATATTCTTATAATCCCATTGGATCTTTTCTGATTTCGTGAGCCAGCTTAAAAATTATGATTTATGAATGATAAGTGATGAATGTTTATTTTTTAAATTATAATTCATAAATAAGCACTCATAATTATTTCAACCGCATTAATTTCTTTTGCGAGCTTAACGCAAATGGCTTTGTCGGCTGCGGATTGGGAGTTGTTGTAGGCTGTAATTTCTTTGTTCATAGAATAAAGATAAATATTTTTTAGATCACATTTGGACCACCCCTGCAATAAAATATAAGCAAGCTTATTTTTATTGCGTCCCCTCCTTGGCAGGCGGGGAGCTGTTCTCGTTTCCATAAAATTTATTGTGAAAAACAAATAGCTCTCCACCTGTCAAGGGGGAGTACCCGCCTGTGGCGGGGGAGGGGGTCAAAATTAAACCGACAACCAAACAAAATTAATAACACAGAAATTTACGATCAAACCCAAAAACCAACTGATTATAACCAGCGATGATTAATTACAATTGGCTTTTTGAATTTTATAAAAATGTCTTTCATGTGCTGAAACAAAAGACAAAATAAGAATTTTGCACGGATTACAAACCACGTTAACAGAGTCTAACTATTTAACATCGTCGTATATTTTATCAACACCATTAAGTTTGTTGTCAATGTATGTAGCTTCTTGTTTCAAATGTCCGCTTTCATAATATGCTTTTAGTGTTCCGTTAATTTTATTGTCAGCATATTGAGTTTCCATTTTTAGTTTACCACTTTCATAATACATTTTAACAATGCCATTTAATTTATTATTTGTATTCGGGGCTTCCATTTTAAGTTTTCCGTCTGAATAATAGAATTTTTCAATCCCGTTTTTTTTATTGTCTACATAAGGAATCTCCATTGTTAGCTTCCCGTCCTTGTCAAAGGCTTTTAACGTCCCGTTAATTTTTCCGTTAATATATGGAGTTTCCATTCTTGCGCCGTCAGCATTATTTTTTTTAACTAAACTATCTTGGCCAAAAGTCAATTTTGTTACCAAAAGGAAGAGTGTTACTGCTAAAATTATTTTTGAAATTTTCATGATTGCCTGAGTTAAAGAGTTATTCTATTAATAACGTAAATTATTTAATATTAGTATATCGCCTTTTAGATCGATATCCGGCTGGCTACTTAAAGATACAAATGTTTTGCAGCGCCGCAATTAAATCCGCTTCAGCGACCGCTTGTCCGCCTGCGCTGCACTTGTAGTCTGCCCGCTGATGCCAACCGTGTATTAGGGATTGTGCGTCATGCACAGTTTATTGTTGTTTGTTTGCAGGTGGGTCTTTATACATTTCGATTAATGCAGAAGGATATAAATTATCGTATGCAAGCCGCACTATAAATGTGTCGCCGAGCACAAGACTTTTTTCGCCCATTTTTAGCTCAATAGCTCTGTTTTCGAATACAAATGGTCTGTTGTTTTTGTCTTGGTCAATAATTGAAGCGGTTTCTTTTCTTGATAGCCACTTAGCCTCAACGCCATTTATATTGAAGAATTGAATAAGGTTGTCGAAGTTTATTAAAAGAATAACTTTAAGTCTACCAAAGATGATGTCAAATAACACTTCCTTGCCAAATGGTTTATAAAATATTGGTTGCTTAAATGGTGTAAATAATTGGTCTTTATACGAAATAATAGGGTATTCTTTTTGTGAAAGTTCTTTGGATATGTGTTTAATAATCTCTTCACCCATAGGTAAGAAGCTATTTTTGTAAATGCCAATTAAAATAACATTTTCGATCACTTGATATGCCCAATCTTTGGTCTTCAATGTTTCAAGCATTTCAAACATTACGTCATAGTATTGCTTCATTTCAGCTTTAGTTTCTCTGATTTTAACGTTTGCTTTTCTGAACGGATCGGGACCTTCTTCATTCTTCAACAATTCCATCGCCTTTATACCTTTTTCCATTTGCTTCAGAGTTCTGTCAAAATGTTTAATGAAATCCTTTGGATTAGAAACTGTTTGAATTTTCTTATCAGCTTCTTCCTTTGAGAAGTTATTTATTAAATCAATTATTTCCCTATTTACAGAACCTTCCTTTACTTCTATGTGTTGAAGACCTTCATTATTTATGAGTAAAATATCACCAATGTCAAGTAGTCCGGTTATATCGGCCATTAATGCAAAGCAGTCTTCGTCTTGATCATGATAATGTTTTACTGTAGCAATTACTGTATCAATATTGGAGTTT